>JAUIKP010000013.1 GCA_030430725.1 Nitrospiria bacterium | reverse complement strand
CCGGTGTGAGTTGAATCTCACCACATAAAATGGAGAACTACAACCTAATGATTTCAATGTTGTTCTTATAGGGCAGATGTGCAAAGCGGGGCACTTGTTACAAGAAAGTTTGATACTCCACCTTAACAGTCAACACTGGTTCGATGACCGTCCGTATGTATCACATTCGATAAAAAAGTAATTTCCGAGTATTGTGAAGATGCTTGACGGACGATTGGAAATGCCATTGACATTTTTCTACTTCACGGGGATTGGGCAAGGCCACCACAATCCTCACTGAGGGTGAATTCAGTTGCTCGGAAAATCCGCGATTTCCCATTTTCTTTCCCCAATCGTCACGACTTGAATTGGTGAGGTCTCATTGCAGAGAGAAATGGACAGCAAGAGTCAATCCTAGCATATATACGACCGTCCTCGGTTTTAGTCGAAATCTCCATTTGCTGAAAAGCCGTCTTGTTTCAAATCCAGTCTTCCCATGCTTGCATGCCGGTTTTCCATCATCATGTTCCTTGCAGGCGATGATGTTGTAAGACACTTTCTCGTGTATGACAAAAATAGAGTGAACAGGGAAGGTGTCCCTCCGCGGCTTACGGTGGACCAGGAGGTGGAGATTTAAGGGAAAGGAGGGATTATTGATGGATTCTAACTCGCTCTGATGTCCGGGGAGGCGTCTCTCGCTAGGGCGTAATGATGACGTCGACAAAGGCAGGAAGACTGTCGGCACCTTGTATGTCCGTAACTCGAAGTGTGAACCGGAAAAGTCGTTCTTCGACTACAAACGGGGCCAAAAATTTGGCTTGTGCCGAATATGGGTCAAGCAATGGCACTTTACTTCCTCGTACTTGTTCCCAGTGGTACTGGAGGGACCCGCCGTCGGGATCATAACTCCTTAAGCCATTCAAGGTAACCCGTGTTCCCGAAAAGACCGTTTGCGTGTTGCCGGGATCCGAAACCGGTGGATGATTCGGTTCATCGTTAACCTCAACCAGGATGCCGAGGGTGGCCTCTTGGTTGCGGTTTTTTACGGTGAGGGTGGTTTCCCCATTTCCCATCAGCCGAAGCACACCATTTGGGTTGACAGAAATAATGTTGTCGTTGGCGGACTGGTAAGTGGTTCCTGTGCTTTGTGCCCGAAGGGAACGGGAGATTCCGTCTGAGAATCTCCCAATCACTGGTAATTCAAAGGTTTTCCCGAGGAAGTCTACCTGGTCGTACACACGAGTTCCGCTGGCTCGTCCCAACCTCAGGGGTTTATCAGTCTGAAAGTCAATTTCCAGGAGTTCAGCGTCCGGCTCGACTTGAATCAGGATTTCATCGAAAATGGCTAAGGATTCATGTTGAGATTGTCTTCCACCCTGTTCGGCCACAGCCAGAAGGCGATAAGTGCCCATCTTTTCTTTGGGAATGAGGATTTGTCCGCCAAAGGGAGGGTTGTTTTTTGCCGTGGCGACTAGGGCTAATTTTTCCTCGACGAATTCTCGTAGCATATCATCAAATTCACTGTACCAGTAGTAGTTCACCTTGGTGACTCCCGGGAGACCCTCTAAATCCAAGGAGACTGAGATATGATCCCCTGACTGGTGAACAGTGAACTCTTTCGGCTCAATTATGGAGAAAGCCCAGGAAGTTTGATATCCAATTACAAGGGAAAGAGCGGTTAGAAAGACTATCGTCATGAGGGAGATAGAAGCGCGAAACATATTTGTACCTCACAAGGCATCAGGAGCCAACTGTCTTATCATACATCACCCATCCAAGTGGGTGCATCTCTTATGAAAATGGCAAGTTCTTTGTCTGTGAGATATGGGAGAGTGGGGAAGGGAAGGCCTGGAAGCGCAAATTTAAAAAAGGCATGGGTGGGCCGGGTGCTTAAAAGTTCCTCCGTGGGGCTATTGATGCTCTACATCGCCATCTTCTCAGCTGAATCCGTATCCTGTGCCACCTGATCAAGACTTGGGTGATTCAGTACCCAAGTAGGGACTGGACGAATATCCCAGATGATCCCGAAAAATTGGAGTCCTTGCAGCAGATAATATGTGATATCGATTTCCCACCACCGAAACCCTTGCCGGGCGGAGCTGCAATATTGATGATGATTGTTATGCCATCCTTCACCCAGGGTGATGATGGCCAAAAGGAAGTTGTTCCGGCTATGGTCGGATGTTGGATAGCGTCGGGTACCGAAAACATGGGAAAGCGAATTAATGGTGAAAGTGCCGTGCCAGAGGACAACAGTCGAAACCACGAAGCCCCATACCAGCATTTGCCATCCACTTGTTCCCAGATTTGGATAGGCACTGCCGAGCCATTTCCCCAAGAGAAACAGGGTGACTGCCAGCCCGATTGGCACAAGGGTATCAAAACGGTTCAGAAATCGTAATTCGGGATATCGCGCAAAATCTCTGATGCGGTTCAACTTTGTCGCCAGTTGGTCATGGGTTAAAAACCAACCTACATGGCTCCACCAGAGGCCGCGTATGACAGGAGAATGAACATCTGCCGGTTTGTCTGAATAGGCATGATGGTGGCGGTGATTAGCGGCCCACCATAAAGGACCTCGTTGGGCCGCGCTGGCCCCAAGGCAGGCAAACAAGAACTGCATCACTCGTGAGGTTCGAAACGTTCGGTGTGAAAAATACCGGTGATAAAAGCCGGTAATTGCGAACATTCGTATAACATACAAGCTAACGGCGGCCGCGATTGCCACCGGACTCCATCCAACCCAAAAGACGGCGAGGACGGCAATATGTAAGGCCAGAAATGGGATCGTTCGCACCAGGTCTATATCGCGACCGTTTTTATGGGAAGCCAGTGCCGTCGCTTCTTGGGTGTCAAACAGGGACTTTAACAGTTTCCATGGGCCCACTCTGATCCGCTGGATTTCTGGCATCCTCAACGCTCCTCTCTCATGTGTAGGGAATTCCGAGATATCTGTAGCTTACGATTTAAGAAACTTCATCGAGGCTTTCTTGTAAAACGGAGATCCTCAACTTTCCTTAGATAAAGGGAAATATTCAAACCCTACAAAGTAAACCAGAAGGAGACCTTCTGGCAAATATAATTTTACCGGGTGTATGCCCTTTGGAGTTTAATGTGAGACTGGATATTCTAAAAAAACCCGTTAAAAAAGCCTGCCCCGATTGTCCAGCGGGGTGGTACTGAATGCGAGAAATGATCATAGCCATACAAATCTTTTATTTAAAACAAAAACCCTTCATTTTTCTGCTGATCGGGTGTAGAAGGGGATTGGCATCATGTTGGTAGGGATGTGGACGGCAATCTGGGTCTGGTTTTTTAAATCTAACGCTCCGATTAATTGGTCCGATCCTGGTAAATTTCTCGAAATAATGGAATGAATTCTAAGAAAGAAATGACTATTCAGTTCGAGAAACACATGAATAATAATGGTAGATGGTGCAGAGCACGCTCAGGAAATGGATCCACCATCTTGTGAGCCTCTCCTGAGTTTTCTGTGTGGAGAGACCCTAACAAAATCACCCCCAAATTTACCAATTTGTTTTTCGTGACACTAGTTATGGGACAGCTATGAAACCTCTTATTTATTATCTCCGCTCAAGGCTAACTGGGAACTTTCCCCGTACCGGCGTGCCTAGACTGTGGATTGGGGCCAAAAATGCAAGCACCAGGGGTCGCTCATTATGTATGTTTGGTCTTTCGCTGAACCACAAGAGGACAATCCCTGTGTTTTGGTTGTAGGTAAACATCCGGAAAAGCCTATAAAACCAAGATGGCTTCCGCTTAAATTCTTTCGCCACATACGAACGCCAACCGAAAATTATTCAAGAGGGGGAGAAGAACATCTAAGCCCTTCCTGGTATCCTCGAAGACCTCAATGGCGATTGCTCATGATGGTGGTCTGGGCTCGTCAATTGTACATTCCTTTTTCCAAAACATACGGGTGCCCCAAGGGAATCTTCCACATCAACACGAATCAAGTCGGTTGTGTGAAATGTATGGAGTTGTTCACAGGCTAAAATCGGATAAAGCGGAAGGCATTAATGGTGCAATCGGCACCCACTATTAGACATGACAGGTTTTACAAAATTCCCATGAGTAGCGAGCCATGGATATCCAATGACCAAGCTAAAGGTCAAACATGTCAGAAATTGGTTTGTCCGAAGGGAAGATCGTCAGAACATTGAGGAGTATTTGATAATCCACTTGCATGATCCTGGGCCTAGAATGCTTCATGTGAACGTTGTTTTTCGATCAGTACTGCTGCTGCCCGTTTCGCAATTTTGGCTGCGTCAGGTTTTTGAGACACTTGGGCGGTCACGATGGCGCCTTCCAATAAGAGCGCGAGTTCTTCGGCTAAATGTTGGGGATTTCGCGCTCCCATCTGAATGCATAGCTTGAGGATAAACTCCGTCATCATCCGTTTGAAATCCCTGCAGACGTAACGAAGTGAGGTGTCGGGGGTGGAATGCTCACCAACGGCATTGATGAACATGCATCCATAAAAACTCTGTTGTGAAAACCAGGTTTCGGCCACATCGAAAATGGCCAGCAAGCGGGTTTTTGGATTGCGCGCCTTGGTCTCCACTTGCCGCATAAACGAATTTCTAAATTGCCCGTCATAGTGCCGCAAGGCCGTGAGCACCAATTCCTCTTTTGAGCGGAAGTGCGCATACAAGGTTTTTTTGGTTACCCCCGAGTGTTCCACAATGGTATCGATCCCCGTGGCATGAATCCCGTATTGGCCAAATAAGTTCACAGCTGTCTGGATGAGTTGCTCCCGCTTTGAGGGTCGCGCACCTTTTTGCTTCATTTTACTAGACATTCAGGTCTACCAAAATTTTTTTAATTTTTATGGAAACACAATTATATCTGACAGATATCCATATTATTTGTCTTTGTATAACAAGGACTTGACTAGTGTCTGCCATGTTAAAACGACTGGAAAAGAAGTGTAACGAAACAGGGATTCAGCTGACTAGGCTCCATAAAGGATACAGATCTGTATACTAATCTTTACCAACCCTTCTACCTTCAAAAAGGAGATCCATCATGAAAATGATGAGGACAATCTTAAGTTCCCTGTTTGCGGTATTTCTGTTCATGGGGGCGAACTCGGCTCTTGCCGGTGATGTCACACACAGCACGCCAGGTATTAGCGGTTACGATCCTGTGGCCTACTTCACCGACGGGAAGCCAGTGAAAGGCTCGGGTTATCACGTAGCCGAGTACATGGGAGTAACCTATGTCTTTGCCAGCAAAGAGCATAAGAACACGTTTGAGGACGATCCCGCAAAGTACGTTCCGGCTTATGGGGGTTATTGCGCCTATGGGGTGGCGGTCGGGAAAAAATTCGTGTCCGACCCTGAAGCGTGGAAAATCGTTCAGGGTAAACTGTATTTGAATTTGGATCGGGATATCCAAAACAAATGGTCCAAGGATATTCCGGGATATCTCAAAAAATCCGAGGCCAATTGGAAAGAGATCAAGGATAAGGCCCCATCGGATTTATAAGAAACCAGGCGGAGGTCCACCGTGTTCTTATACGAGGGGCCTCCGCCCTCAGGAAATATTTGTAAAGGAGAACGATATGAAACAGGTTGTGATCATAGGGGCGGGGCTCATTCTGGGATTGGGAAGTTTGGCTGGATGGGCCAAGTCTCAGGATGTTAATTCCTTTGCCTCAAACGTCCATCCGGAAACCGGCGCCATCAGTGTTCCTGAAAATTACCGGGAATGGCCCACGCTTGGCACGTGGGCCCACGCGAAGGCAGAAGGTACGCCAGGTTTGCAGGAGTACCACGTCGTGTATACCCAGCCGGACACGATTAAGTATTACAACGAGAAAAACCGGTTTCCGGACGGAGCGGTGTTGGTGAAAGAACTGCTAAACGCCGATACCATGCCGATGACCACCGGACCGGCAGTGGGTCATGCGACCACGATTAAAGGCTGGTTTGTGTTGGTCAGGGATACGAAGGGGAGGTTTAAGCAATCCAGTCTTTGGGGTGATGGTTGGGGTTGGTCCCTCTTTAACCCGGATGATTCTCAACACACAGTGTCCAAGGATTACAAAACCGACTGCATACCCTGCCATACTCCGGCTAGAGAGTTGGCACCGAAAAAGGCGGTGGATGCCGATAAATGGATTTATTCATTTGGGTACCCTGTGCTTCAAAAGAAATGACAGAGAAACTTAAAATAAAATGGTCCTATCCATCGGCGTTGTTTCATAAAAGGTTTCTTACGCCTAACGCTTATGTTTTGGGCCATGGATGTATATTTGGCTTTGGCTGTGAGAGAACCGTGTTCCGGCCCGGAAGCCGAGGCTCCTTCGGTTTGGTTCAGGACAGGCCTGTGGATTCGGCCAAAGGACACAAAGCCATTTCCACTCAAGTTAGTACATTGGATCGTTCTGACGCATTCCGTAAAGGGGCGGATCGTCGCGCCTGGCTCAACCAAGGTCCGCCTCTTGCTTTAAACCTCCGCTCCGGTCGCTCATATACAGGCCGTCTTCAAATGATCACCTGACTTGGATATCGGGCTGTGTTTGAGCCTTTCTTTTCATCCTGCGCAGCTCATCCACCCTCTCTAAGGTTGTTGGCATGAACATTTTCGGGACGTCTATATTCGTGGGCAGAAAAAGGGATAAACTCGTGAGGCAATGCAGGAGTGAACTTTTTTAAACCTCCATTTTCATGAGCCGATTTTTTGGTGTCATTGACACCTTACGGTTCCTTTGCTACTTATCGGCTTGTCCTGCAGGGCCTGGACGTTTCCTTATCCCAGTGAGTACGACACTTTACCTTTCGCCCCAAGAACTCCTTTCTCGAAATGCGCGACACCATGAGGAGGCTAAACGCTTTGAAACTTTTAATCTATCTCGTATTTTTATCGTTCTTCTGGTTGGGGTTGACTACACAGCCATTGGCTGCCGTCGGAGACGTGAATTACATCTCGGACGTGGTAACGGTGCCGCTACGCAGTGGGCCCACGACTGCCCATCGCATTCTACACCGTGGCCTACCAAGCGGGACCCAACTGACCATTCTCGCGATAGACGAGGAGGCCGGTTTCACCCAGGTTCGGACCAACGATGGGATGGAAGGCTGGCTAACATCTCAGTACCTCGTCGGGGAACCCATCGCCCGTGTCAAGCTGGCCGCAGCCGAGAAACGCCTTCAAGCTCTTAAAGCTGAAATCGATAAAGAACGGGAGGCGCGCGCGCGCATTGAAACTGAGCACAAAGAGACCGACGCCAACAACCGGACACTCAATTTGCAAGTGCAATCCCTGTCGAAAGAACTCGCAGAACTGAAACGTATATCGGGCGATTCCATCAACGAGCATGCACGTAACATCGAACTGGTTCAGCAGAATACACTTTTAGCTGGCCAAGTTGAAGAGTTATCCGCTAAAGCCAGGCAGCTTGAAGAAAACTTACAACTCAAATGGCTACTGTATGGGGGCGCTCTGGTACTCATCGGCCTGTTAATCGGAGTCATTCTCAAGGCACGGCCACGACAGACCGCGAGTTATTCCTCCCGCTATTAGGAAGAGCCAGTCGTAACCGTACCCAAAAGTCTCTGTTCCCCTTAGGCACCTCGCACACGCACACACTCCACCCCTGTCGAGTCATATTTATTTCAATGCCTCAAGAGTCGCACGGAGTTCTTGGACCTCTGTCTTAAATAAGGCAAGATGTTCATCCCGTTGGGGTTGCGTATCCTTGAACGTCCATAGCCGTTTAAAGATAGCCCACAATTCCTTATTATGGGTCACCGCGAGCGCATAGGCCGGTGTTTCACGTTTGGCCTCGTCCACACAACACAATGAATTGTCGAAGGCATGAAATTGATTGTGCAGGTCGTCCATGGGCTGATCGTACCCTGTTCCGCCCATCGCGGCTTCCGCACTTTCTTCCATCATGGCGGTGAGATTCAGCACGGTTTCGACGCTGGTGGCCCCTTTCGCTTGTTGGGCAAATTCATCCGCACGCGGATAGAAAACATAGCTGCATCCGCTGACTCCGATGATTAAGGCCGATGTCAGTAGCATGGCTGCGATCTTTTGCATAAATCCCTCCATCGTGTAGGTGAATGGGCACCGTACCGTCTGATTCGCGATGTCCCGTCAAGGGCAGTTTTGGTAATTCCTGTTGATCTGATATGAGGGTATCTGTGATTGAAAGGTTAGACAACAGGGTTTGAATCGAAAATTAAATCCGGATGTCTGTAAAAGCCGGGAAAGATTAGCGGGATATGCCATAGTAGATGCAAATCAGCAGTTCTCATCCCTCAACTTTCACCGGACATCTACCCGAGCCACATGTTCTCACTATGGCATAGACGTGTTTAAGGCCGATATACTGAAATCCGAAGCGAATCATGCCTATCCTCTCCAAACGAAAATTGACGAATGTCGAAGGTCCCTTATTGGTCGACTTAACCTGTATCTGTTGTGATACCTATCGGCCATTGGCTCCTCCCACGTTTACTGAAGTCGGTGATTATTCAACGGTCTCCCGTCCGCCAGAAACGGCACGAAAAAAGTTTTCTGCGTACCAAGTCCTGGTTACCTGTCCGGCGGGACCGATTGGCACAAAAAAAAGGGTCGCAAGGTATTCTCAGAGGTTCAAGCTTCCTTTCCTTTACCTATAAAATCCCGGGTATCCTGCAAGGGATTCAACACTGCGAAATCGGTAGTGCCAGTAGCTATTTCATCCAACATTTTCAAGGAACCCGGTTAGGCGACTGCCAAGCCGGGCCAAATGCCAAAGAAAATAACACTCCTTTTGTTATGCCAAATATGTTGAAAAGATGGTTAACGATTTTTAATATGGCGATGTGTTTATGAAGTTGGTTAAAGATTAATTGTGCGATCTGAAATTTGTGGCAGCGGGTGATAGCGCATCTCTGTACAGCGCACATTCTCCAGCCGATTGGTTTTAATATCAGGAAGGTTGGTGCGGATTCCGGCAGATCTTTTCCCAGCGATGAATTATGAATGCTTCTTGGGGACATCCTGCAGTAGCATGCCGATCTTTAGGCATAGACCGTTGTGATTCTTTCTTTTTGACAACCAATTACTTACCGAATTATGGCAGAGAGAAGACACAGGGATAACCATCAATCATTCATCACACAGGAGGAGGTTATGAACATGCAAGGAAGTTGGAAATTGGTGTTTGCCACCACAATGATAGTCTTGATGGTAGGGTGCGCATTCAGCCCGCCAAGCAAAATGGTGAAACAAAACAACCATGCGCAATTGGCGGACTGGTACCAAAAGGAAGCGCGTGATCTTCATGCGCGGGCAGAAGAAATGCGCCATATTGAGAAAGAGTATGAGTTCTTGGGGACCCCCAAAGAAGGGCATGAATCAAGCCTTGTGGAACACGCCAAGAATTTAAAGGACCATTACACTAAAGCTGCAGAAGTTGCGGAAGCGATGGCGAAGGTCCATGCGGAGCAGGCAAAAAACTTGTAAGGCCGTTACCGGGAATTTTCTAGGCCTTCATGTTTTCAATAAGATCAGCGGGAAAATATACGTCTCTGTAATGTGAATGACGAGTGTATCTCACTAAAAACAAAAGTCCGTATTCTATGTTAGGGCGTAATGGTTGAATCAAAAGGAACGTATCATGAGGCCATGATCATGGCCTCATGAAATTTTCCTGTGGCTTTTGGATTATCCATCGATCAAATTCAAGAGCCTGAGGAGTTTTGTCAGTGTGAGTCGAATGTCCAGATGACAGAGAAAATCACTAAATTCTGAGATGGGGTCAGGGTGTTTTGCCCACCCTTGAAGAACCCGCCACCGGAACCCGTAGAGTTGTCATGGCGGTATTCGAGCCGGAAGATGGAATTGGTCCACTCGTACGGAAGTTTGTATTCCACAGTGGCCGTGACCGCCCAAATAAATTGGTCAAAGCCGGTTATGAGGCCATTCGGGTCCGAATAGAGCTCCGGTCGAAGTGCCACAAACCATGGTTTGGTGATGTGCCAGCGCGTATGGAGCGCCGCTCCCATAAAGATTGATCGTGGATTGCCAGAAACCGTGGCATTCTTTTGGGTGCCCATCTGATACTGACCCGCAATTGTGACCTCCTTGCCTTTCCATTCAACGATGGTGTCTGAAAAGAATCGCCAGAATTCCAGTGAGGTGTTTGATTGATCAGGTCCGTAATAGATGGTTTCTTTTATCGTCCAGGAGAGGTCGGGTTTGTAAGTCGTCTGGGCTCCATAACTCGGCAGATCGTTGGCGTTTTGGAGGTGGAAAAATTCATTGATGACAAAGACCGCCCCGGTCCACCGGTCATTGATCGAATAGACCGCATTCGCTCCGAACATGAGGTATGGTGAATAATCGGCCAGCCAGGAGCGCGTATAGTTAAAATTATCTTTGGCGTATAGTGATTCATAACCGATGAGGCTGTTAAAAAGTCCGGCTTGAATCATCAAGCCGTTGCCGACCGGAGCCAGGTAGGAGAGATTTGCGCGCCCGAAGTGGCGCCAGATATCGGACTCTGGAACATGAGGGAGGTTGGTCCCGAAACCGAAGTCTTTGGAATCCTGTCCGCCCTGCCCCAATAGCTCTGCACCCCATCGGGACTGCTCGGTCGCATTCTTCCTAATGTAGGCACCGCCCATGTTGAGTTCGAGCTCGTTGACTCTGGGCGTGGTGGCGCGATTGCGAAAGAGGTGATTGTCGGGAAAATTGAAGTCGTGTGAATAGCCAAGATCCACAAATCCGCCGTAGTGCCATTGAGGCTGCTGGGGGTTCGGCGGTTGGGCCGACACATCCTGCGCACGTTCCTTTTTCGGGAGCAGACTCTCAGGTTTTTCTGCAAAGGCCTGAGTCATGGTGAATGAGCAGGTCACCAACGTGATAATACCCATCCAAAAGGCAATCGATATCATGGTTTCATCGTCCTCCGTCTTCCGCTGCTTCCGATCGGCCAAGCTTTGTTTGACACTCCCCCATCTCATGGATGACCGGATTGAGAGGGCCTCGCACCTGCCGGTTCGTCGTGGCATGTAACGATATGGGTCTGACGATAATGGTGCCCTTCACCTATAGCAGCCCGACCGTTTCAGGATAAAGCCTCATGGGACCGGTGTCATCGTCTGGTTAGGTTCGTTCAGGGATTCATTAAGGAAATGAATGAAATCAGGGAGGTCCCCCGTTTCAGCGTTTTTCATCTTCAGGAGAGACTACTTCCAAACTCGATTTATCTGAGGCATGAACGGGATTTGAGGCAGGGAATCGACCCCTCTACAAACGCGAAAAAGAGTTGGGGTCTTCCTTTTTCTGGCTAAGAAGCAGGACACGGAAGTTTTTAATCCTTAAGATCTGACCCCCATGGCCGAAAACATATATAGGTCCTGGCCGTCCGGCTACGGACATAAGGCAAACCAACTCGTCAATCATAACCAACGCGTAACAAAGTCTTATCAACCCCGCTCGTTCTTGAGGATCAATTCTTATGGCGACTAAAAAGTTTCGATTGGTAACCCGCAGTGATTTTGACGGTCTTGTCTGTGCGGTTCTGCTGAAAAAAGTCGGGATTATTGATGATATCCAGTTTGTGCATCCGAAAGATATGCAGGATGGCAAGGTAGCGATCTCGGACAGGGATATTACCACCAATCTTCCCTATGTTGAGGGTGTCCACCTCGCATTTGATCATCACCTGAGTGAGATCATTCGCAATAAGGGGGAAAGAAGGAATCATATCATCGATTCCAGGGCGCCTTCCGCAGCGCGGGTGGTCTATGAGTATTACGGTGGTGAAAATACCTTTCCCGCTGCATGGAATGAGATGATGGATGCGGTCGATAAAGGCGATTCGGCAAAATACGATATCAACGAAATCATCAACCCGACCGGCTGGGCATTGATGAATTTCATTATGGATGCGCGAACCGGACTTGGACGCTTTAAGGATTTTCGTATCTCCAATTATCAGTTGATGATGGAACTCATCGAAAAATGTAACACCCTCAGTATCGATGAAGTCATTGCCCTGCCGGACGTGCAAGAGCGGGTGCGGCTCTTTCATAAACATACCGAATTGGCGAAAGAACAGATACGACGATGTTCGACCGTCCATGATAAACTGGTGGTGCTGGATCTGCGGGATGAAGAGACGATCTATGCCGTCAACCGGTTTATGATTTATGCCCTGTATCCGGATTGCAATATGTCCATCCATGTGATGTGGGGATTGAAAAAACAAAACACCGTGTTTGCAATTGGAGCCTCGATCGTCAACCGGAGTTCAACGGTCAATCTGGGAGAACTCTGCCTTGCGTATGGCGGTGGCGGGCACCGGAACGCGGGCACCTGTCAGGTGGCGAATGAGTTGGCAGGGAAAACACTCAAAGAAATCATAGGGATGATACGCATGCAGACCTTAGCCTCAGTGGGATCGAAAGTAGCCTCCTGTGCAGGGCATTACAGGCAAGAGAGGCAGAATGCCATGGTGTAATAGGTACCGAAATTACGCAGAATGTTTCTTGACCACATTCCGAGAATCCCCCATCTTCAAAAGAGGCTGATGGTTTCCAATTTGCGGTGCCATGGTATTGATCGTCCATGGAGGCTGCCATTAGTCCTGTTTCATCGTTAAAGCCACAAAATCCCCTTCGAATTTCCCGACCTGTTCTTCGTGGCAGCTCAGTGTGGCTGCGATGCTGATTCTTGCCAGATTCTTCCGTGCAAATGTTCGTAGAAACTTTTCCCAGGCCGGTGAGTCTTGAATGGTGGAAGAGGCCTCAAACGTACTCGCAATAGGACGCTCATAGGTCATCGTATTGCGCTGAATCACCAGACGACACCTCACGTGTTCCTGATGTAGCCGAACATACAGAATGGCCCAAGCCGCCAGGATGGCCACGGCCGAGGCGCTCCCACCAAACACGGTTTCCCGATGATTAATATTGGGAGCAAGAGGAGCGCGTAAGGTGACGCCATTCCAGTCTGCTTTCATGACTTCAACGCCCATGGCGCGTGAGAGTGGAATATGCTCGTGCAAATATTGCTCTAACTCACGTCGATTCATGGGAGAGTTCCTCCCTATGGAGAGTCAAGAAACAAGACTGAAACAAAAGGGAAATCCTGGGAACATTGGCCAACCGAGGGACCGGGTTTACCCGTCCTGGTCTTGGTGCCATAACTCCCCCGAAGAACGCGAAAAATGTCATCTGTTCGCTTCTTCAGAAGTTTCCTGAATAGTTCTTGCTCCAGCTCCTGTTCTTCCAATGCCATGGTTCTCATAAGGTTATTGTAATCGTTTCTATGCCACAGCTCGAGCACGACCACGGAAAATGTCCTCCGGAGGTTTTGTTGCCGGTGTTCGACGCTAAGATGACAGGAAGGGCCTGGTTGCTCCAGTATTCGGGAATGGCTTCCCGGCGTACTGTCTTCCTAGTCTTGCCGCAGTCACTCTTTCACAATTTATTTCATCGGGCCGTTGCATGAGTCGCACCGTGGTGCCCCTTCGGCAAAGTCCTTAGTTGGCGGTTGAAGGGGAGTTGATCCGGGATTGCCGACCGAGACCTCTCCCCGCAGGAGTTTCACCAAGCGGGAGTCGGGATATCGGAGAGCCAGTTTCGGAATGAGAAGGAGCAGCGTGACCATGGCAAGTCCCAGAACCACAGTGAGCCATGTTCCTCCTGTGACAGAACTTCCGGCATAGGTAAGCGCGAGGGTTGGAGGGATCATGCCCAGAAAGGTGACCAGTGCAAACATACGAAGAGACATGTTGGTGAGCCCGGCTCCATAACTGATCAAGTCGAAAGAAAAGATTGGCAGTAAACGGGACAGAAAGACAAAAACCGCCAGGTGGTGGTCTGAACATTTCTCGCAAAAGGCGATGTTCATACGCAGGAGTCTGGTCAGCACTTCCCGTCCCACCGCGCGTCCAATGAGAAAGCTGACAATGGCTCCCAATTCCGCTCCCAGTACCGCATAGGTGGCACCAAGAAACGGCCCGAACGCGGCCCCCGCGGCAATGTCCAGCGGCAGGCTCGGAATAGGGCTGATAACCACGGCGACCGCCATCAATCCCATAAAGAGAAAAGGGGCGGATGGCCCGGCCTGGGAAAGCCATCGGGTGAGCCGGTCAGGATTGAATACCTCACCGACGTCGACGTTCTGCATGACCAAATACGCCGCTATCGGCAAGACAAGCAACGCTACCGCTTTAACCCGGAATAAGTTTGTCACGCGCTTAGAGGGAGTGTTGAATAATAAAGATTTTCAGGGGCAAATTTGCCCAGGATTAGAATACTCATCAAATGCTCCGGGTCGGTTCAAAAAAGTTGGTCCAGCAAGGCCGCAGCCGTTTTTTTCGCGCGGAGCGTACGCTGAGTACGTGAGCACGGAAAAATGGCGAGAACGCCGCTGGCGGCTTTTTTCAACAAACCCCTAGAGGAAAAACTGGAATTCGGGGATGGATTAAACAAGGTCAGGACGCCTTCCTGAATATGAGCCATTTTTAGAACGCCTGCTCTCAAGTTCCTAAATTTTCGGTCCAATCAGATTGGAAGCCGGATATTCTCATGTTGTTAGATGAAGTGCCATCAAAAAAGGAACTTTTATCCATCTATGAGAGATTATTCCTCGTCCCGGGCTTGTTATGATGGGATCAACCAGGTCTTTTAAAAAATTCCTAAGATACCCAATCCACATGATCATTGGGATGGGACCGGTTTGTACCAAAAAATGAATCAATCTTGAGGAGGTGATACCCATGGCTCCAACAAAGCTTTCGTCGGGAAGCCGACTACCGGAATTCACGCTTCCGCTGGTCAACGGAGGAGAGGTCACATTGGGACAGCCACAGAAGAAAGGGAACTGGCAGGTGGTGTTTATCTATCGGGGGCTGCATTGCCCCATATGTAAAACTTACCTGAAAAAACTCGAAGATTTGAAAGGAAAATTTCCGGCTGTGGGCGCTGAGATGGTGGCCGTCTCAGGCGATCCGGAACCCAAAGCCAAGAAGATGGTTGAAGAGACCCGCGCAACCTTCCCGGTGGCCTACGGGCTGTCTATCGCACAGATGAAGGAACTCGGCCTGTATATTTCCCTTCCCCGCTCCAAGGAGGAGACGGAACAACCGTTCCCCGAGCCTGCAATGTTTGCCGTGAATCCGGATGGCAAGGTCCAGTTGATCGATATGTCCAACACGCCGTTCAACAGGTCAGACCCCGAGGAATTAATCGATACGTTGAAATGGATTCAGGAGAATGATTATCCCATTAGAGGAACGTATGAATAGGGAACCCTAAAATACCCTTTTCGTGGGTGGGAGTCCGACCGTTAAACGGATTTCACCAAACAATATCGGTAAACGTGTTCTTGCGTAAGGCGGTGGGCATCGGAATGCGGGCACCTGTCAAGTGTTTAAGGAGGTGGCCGGTGATACGACAAAGACATAATTCAGAAAATTCACCTGCAAAGCAAGATCTCGGCAGGAGCTGAGAATGCTATTGATGAAAATTTTTGACATAAAATAGATACTAGTTAGGCTGAGGAAACCCACGCTGAAAAGATACAACGTTTTATTCGATTAAAGTTCTATGGGCCATTTACTCTAATTCTGAAAAAAGATTCGCATCCCATTTGACATTCATCAAACCCACCAAACGCTTTAAAGTACAGACGCACCCCACCAGGTTGATGGAAAGAAAGCGGGTTCATGTAGCCACAGAGAAAAAAATTCTTTCTGCCTCCCTTAATCCCATTTACGAATTTCTGAAAATTCAATAAACTCTCAACCTCATCAATCTGAGTTGTGCTTGGCCAAATTCCATTGAAGAAAATGTATGGGAAGTGGCTAGGTTTAGAATATAAAAAATAATGGACCTGGCCTTTAATACGGGAGGCCTAACCTCGACATAAGAAATTCATTCAAATGAAAACGAATAAATTTCTGTTAATATTTATAGTCTTTAACCATTTTTAAATTTTACTTCCGACTAAATCATTCAAATGCCACAGGTAAATTTGAATATTGATTTCAATCAAATCCGGGAAGTCGCAGATAAACCAGTGAAGCGGGCAGCCGCTTTTATGGGACTTGGACTCAATGCGGCCTACGACAAGGAATTTAAGAACTATCAGCTAGCTCCCATTACTCAAATTGAAGTTATCCCCTCCAATCTAAACTCAAATTCAATTTCTCACTTAAAAAGTGAGTTTGCTTTATGGATTATAGCAGGTGGATTAAATGAATTGATTGAAGGATTTGAGTCATTTCTAGAGAGAATTCATTTGATCCCCCTCCTTATTAAATTGAGGAATGGGACTTTGACTCACCTAGAAGCCAGGAAAGAAAGGAAGAAATTCACCTACTTAGGATTAAAGGATAAATTAAGTTTGCTGCGGGAAAAACATAGCTTGAATTTAGAGGATGCTCCATATCTTGAAAGTCTTGCATTTGCGAGAAATTGTTTTACCCACAGGCACGGGATCGTTAGTCCAGCTGATCTAAAAAATGGTGCAAGTGAATTAACTATAGAATGGAAAGGCATGGATGTGTTTGTTTCGACACCTGAGGGGGAAGAAATTCCCATTATCCCTTCTGCAGGGAAAGAGAGCATTTTCTTAAAAAAAGGAGGAACCATTAAACTGCGTCCTAATGTTATTCGCTCTTGCAAATTCGCAAAAGGTCAACTGATCCAATTATCTCCGCATGATTTAGCAGAGATTTGTTTGTTCGTAAAGACAACATCTCGAGCGTTTATTCAAGAAGTCCAAGCTTATGTTAAGAGGCAGGTGATTCCGGCAGTTGAGCAAGAGGTAGATGGGTAGATGGCAGATTAAGTAATCAATCGATTCAAAATTTGCTTTACTAACCCTTCTGAATCCTCATCTTTTTGATGCGGGAGAGGAGGGTGGTGGGTTTAATGCCCAGGAGTTCGGCGGCTCCTCCGGTGCCGTAGATTTTCCAGCCGGTCTGGTTGAGGGCAGCTTCGATATTCGACTTCTCGCGCAGGCGCATGTCTTCTTCGGTCAGAATTTCGTTGGGGTTGTCGCCGTTTTTCTTGATGGGCGTCTTGAGTGACGCGCCGCTGGTTTGAGGCACCGGGAGGTCGAATTTTACCGACCCGCAGCGGGAAGAGATCACGGCACGCTCAATGATATTCTGTAATTCCCGCACGTTGCCGGGCCAATGATAGTTTTGTAGTTTCAAGACTTCGGCCTGGGTCAAATCCCGTTCCGATGCAAATGAGTTTTGCCAGACCTTGGCGTGATTACCCCATAGATTGAAGGCTCTACTCTATCCCATTTGCCCAACTAAGTTAAGCCTTTCAATTCACCCTGATTTCACAATCCCCATCTGTTTGATGCGGGAGAGGAGTGTGACGGGTCGTCATTTTTCATTGCCCATGTCACACCGTCTTTTCCTTTGCTGTTGACAGGTTGTTGTGGTGGCAGTAGCCTGACAGCAACGGTGGAGGGGGTATGAATCCTCTAGGGGGATGCTTAGAAATCATGCAAGACGAAAAATTAGAATCGGCCGTTAGCTTTTTAAAAGAGACAGTTCCGGGTCTCCTGGTCGTTTACCGGTTTGGATCCGAGGCCCAGGGCACGGCTCGTCCCGGGAGCGATATTGATTTGGCGGTGTTGGCCCTGAATCGGCTTGCGCCGAATATGTTGGTGGAGCTTCAGCAAGGTCTGGCGACGATCCTTCATCGGGACGTTGATCTGATTGATCTCCGCGACATTTCCACGGTGATGCAGATGCAGGTTCTTTCCACAGGTGATTGTCTGTTTAGTGGAGATGACCAAGCCAGGGAATG
>JAUIKP010000012.1 GCA_030430725.1 Nitrospiria bacterium | reverse complement strand
CAGGTGGTAGTTGTTGGGTATAGTTGATCCCGTCCTGGTTGACCAGTAAGCGCAATGCGTGGCAGGGAAGATAGCGCCCGATCTCTAATCCGGCGGGTGCAGGGCAGTTCGATTCGAATAGGGCTTCGATTAAAATATTGCGAGGCGGAAGTTGTGGCAGGTGTAACGCGCAGACGCTGACCCGGCCTCGTTCTCCGTTCAAAACCAGGTCGATTGTCGCACGCACTAATGGGTGTTCCCAACTCAGGAATTGCATGTCTTCCCGCGCAAGGGCCGTCTCGCGATTGGTCGTCACGGTGATGCCGTCTTCGGGTAACTCAGGAAATTGTGCCACCTGTAAATGAGCACCCGGTCGTACGATCCAACTGCCTGGCGAATGATCTTCAATTTCAACCCCAAAACAATCAAAGGCATTTTCAAGGTATCCTAATAAAATGTTCTTCTGCTCATTGTGTGTGATTTCTTGAATCAGCGGGGCAGCAATTTCCTGCCGACAACCACTGAGTTCGAGTAACCGGTTGCGCCCAAGGTTGAGTTGCCTGGTCTTTTGCTCGTGCAGTTGCCTGCATTCCTCGATGAACCGGTCCTCATTGAGGTGGTCGCCGGCAAGGTAAGCAGCAAATTGTTCTTCCATTTCGGCCTTGATGTGTTGGCCGGTTACGCAACAATGCTCAAACGCATTGAGTGCATCATGGTACCAGCGGCTCAGTCGCGCGCCTCTTGAACCTTCTGCGACAGGCACGTGAATATGGATATCGTGCTGCTGCCCGATTCTATCCAGGCGGCCAATGCGTTGCTCCAGCAAGTCGGGGTTTTCGGGTAAGTCGAACAAGACGATATGATGGAGAAATTGAAAATTTCTGCCTTCGCCGCCAATCTCCGAGCAAATCAATATTTGCGCACCGTCTTCGGCATCGGCAAACCAGGCGGCAGCGCGGTCTCGTTCCAGGAGACTCATGTGTTCGTGAAAAGCACCGGCGGGCAGGCCATGGTTTTTTAGCAATATTGTTGATAGGGAAACCGCGGTCTCGGCGGTCCCGCAAATCAGGAGAACCTTGTGCGGCGATAGTTCTCGTAGTTTATTGGAAAGCCAGTCAATGCGGGTCTCGTTTCTGTCGTCGTCGAGTAGAGCAGCAATGAAGTGACGCCGGGGAAACCCGCTGATCGTCGCACGCGTGTTCCTGAACACCATGCGGCCGGTGCCGTATTGATCAATCAAACGGTCGATGAGGTGTCGTCGAAGTGTATAGGCATCGTCATTAGCGGCATTGATGGCTGCTCGATCGATGCCATTGCTATCATCCATGAGGGAACGTACATAAGCTAGATCATCTTCAGTCATGGTCTGATGATCGAGTAGAAGATTCACTAGTCGGGCAGTCGCGGCATGGTGTTCCTCCTCGGCTAAGTAGCTGTCGAGCGAGTGGAAACGCGCCGGGTCGAGTAGTCGCAAACGGGCAAAATGCCCTGCCGTGCCAAATTGCTCGGGTGTGGCTGTTAATAACAAGACTGAATCTGACTGATTCGCTAACGTTTCGATTTGTCGATACTCCCGGCTGCTCTCACTCGGCGTCCACCTAAGATGGTGCGCCTCATCGACGACCAATATATCCCAATGACACATGGCAATTAACGGCGCGATATCATCGCGGCAGGCAAAGTGTAATCCGCATAACACGAGAGAGAATTGGTCGAAGAAGTTTTCAGGAGGGACCGATTCTTCCGGATTGTCGAATGCCTCGGGGATATGTGAAAAATATTGCTCATCGATTACGGTGAAGCGCAGGTTAAAGCGCCGGAGCAATTCTACCAGCCACTGATGCAGTAGTGGTTCCGGGACGATAACTAATGCACGGTGTATTTTTCCGGTCAGTATCAGACGGTGCAGAATTAAGCCGGCCTCAATGGTTTTACCGAGCCCCACTTCATCGGCGAGCAGAACACGCGGGGCGGTTCTCTTTGATACTTCATGGGCAATATAGATTTGATGTGGAATCAGGCTGACACGTGGCCCGTGAAGGCCAAAGCTTGATGATGTTTGTTGAGTGGCGAGGTGTTGCAACGTGGCGGCACGCAACTCAAACCATCTGTTGTCGTCAACTTGCCCGGCAAACAGTTTGTCTTGAGGTAAATGAAACGTGAGTGCATCGGGCAGTTCACGTTCATGCATGGTGGCAGGCTCACCACTTTCTCGAAGCCCGTGGTAGCGCACGGTGCCGCTGACATGTTCTATTCTGGTGATGGAAAGACGCCCACCATCCATACTTTTTATTGAATCACCGACATCAAATTCAACGCGTGTCAAGGGAGCCGTGGCTTTTGCATACGTGCGTATTTCATCAGCGGCGGGAAATTCAATTTGAACCGTGCGAAAGGCGACAGATTGGACGATGCCCAACCCGAGTGCGGCCTCGTTGTCACTCACCCAGCGTTGGCCGGGAGTAAAATCATGCATGTTGTTCGCTCATCTTCTATTAAACGGTCAGAGATTGGTTGGCTACCAGGCACGCAAATCGGCTTCGTAGAGGCGGTTGTTGGCTTATTGCATTCCCGGGTATTGCAAATTTTCTGCGCAGGGTGATTTTTTTGCTTTCCATAATGGCGAATACCGCGAACGTTTACCTCATTCCAGGATCATCGGTGAATATATTGAAATAGGGATTTATATTCGCCAAGCGCGTCGTGCCCACACGTCAATGTTCCGTGTAGTATGTCGAAGCTCCTGGACATGATGGATGGGCATATTACATAACCACAGATATGACTTGTATCTCATTCCCACTGAAATCCAAGTTCGTGACCCAAATCTAATGGGTCTTTTGAATCCCCATCTTTTTGATGCGGGAGAGGAGGGTGGTCGGTTTGAGGCCCAGGAGTTCCACTGCGCTGCCGGGGCCATAGATTTGCCAGTCGCTTCGTTTCAACGCGGTTTCGATATTCGCCTTTTCACGGAGGCGCATGTCTTCTTCACATGGATCTCTCGTAATCATTCGCCCGAATATTTTCCGAAGGGAAAATAATTAGGAAAGTATTAGGATAAAGAAAAAAACAGATTCAATTGGTAAATGAATTTTGACTTGAGTGGAAATCCAATCTTTGGTTGAGGTTGCGTGATTTGGAAAGGGAGCGCCTTTTTCGTTTAATCGGAGTAAATCCCTTCAAATGGGTATTAACGATAAAGGTCTTTCCGATGCCCAATTTTTAATAATAGAATAATTAGTGCATCTTTTTGAATTTCATAAATTACCCGGATTTGACCGGTTTTCCATCGATATAACCCTTTAAACTCTCCACTTAAGGCCTTCCCCAGATAGGGATCTTTGGCCAGAGTCTTTCCGATTTGTTCCAACACCCTTTTTTGATCAGTTTTGGGCAACGCCCTGAGATCTTTCTCCACAGACTTTTTGAATTGAACTTCAAACACCCAACGCCTTTTTCATCTGGGCCAGTGTCACTACTTCTTCATCCTTATCGGCGCGTCTTGCAAGTGCCATCTCGTAGTCTTGATACTCGTCAAGATAAAGTGCAAGGGCTTTTTTCACAAAGTAACTCTTGGGACGCTCAGTCTCTTTCGAAAGTCTCTGGAGTTTGCGCACTAATTGATCGTCTAATCTGAGAGTGAGTACAGCCATGACTTCCCTCCTGCATCATGTGTATTACGTGTAATACTAGCGCACAGAAATGTATTAAGACAACCTGACCTCCTAGGTGAATCTCAATGAGAAGAGCACGAGTACGGAACTACTGCCAGTCCAATTCTCTGGATTGTCTTAGTTACTTCATTTTTGATGGGATTTTAATTAGGGAAGAGGTTCGATTTTGTCCAAAGGTTCCAAGCTTTTCGCTTTTTGCCAATCAGAAAGAAGCTCCTCACGATGAAGCGTGGCCCATTCGGAAACAAGGGCTTGAGCGCGTGCGGGCAATCGACCTGAAAACACAGCCAACGTATTTACATCTATGAGGGCTTCATCACCTGCGTACTCGGCATGAAAGTGGGGAGGATTGTGTTCATCAAAATACATCTTGATGACAATCCCATAAAAGCGACAAATTTCAGGCATTCATGCCTGTCTTCAGATTTGGAAACATATCCTCAGGTGTTTTTTTCGTCAGTTTCATATAGAGAGAGTCCGGGCATAGGTCAATTTCATCGCTCCATGAAATCTCTCTGAGAGGTCCAATTCGGACTCCTCTGAAAAAATCCGGTTGATCCCAGGCCTTGAAAACGCCCTTTCCTGCCAGGTGGGACAAGTCGACCTCTCCTGATACGCCGTCATCATAGCGAAGCCACAGGCGGAAATTGGGAAGTGGTTTGACTTCTAAAGGTTTCGGCATCTATGTCCTTCCTCTGGGGTCATGATATCACTCAGGGTATAAGAGACCAAGAGTTCCCAAATATGAAGGACTGTTCCGTACAGAGAGATGTCCGGGATTAATCGTCAATTGTTCACCCTACTTTCTCAATCCCCATTTTTTTGATGCGGGAGAGGAGGGTGGTGGGTTTGAGGCCCAGGAGTTCCGCAGCTCCGCCGGGGCCGTAGATTTTCCAGCTTGTTTTGTTCAACGCGGCTTCGATGTTCGCTTTTTCCTGAAGGCGAATGTCCTCGTCGGTCAGAATCTCTCCGGCACTGTCACCGTTTTTCTTGAGGGGCGTTTTGAGGGAGGCTCCGCTGGCTTGCGGCACGGGCAGGTCGAACTTGACCGATCCGCAGCGTGAGGAAATTACGGCACGTTCGATAATGTTCTGCAGTTCCCGTACGTTGCCGGGCCAATGATAGTTTTGCAATTTCACCACTTCGGCCTGGGTTAATTCCCGTCCCGTGCAATTGAGTTTTTTGCGGACATTGGCCATGAACATACTGGCCAATAGCGGAATATCCTCCTTGCGATTGCGAAGTGGAGCAACTTCAATAGGAAAGACATTCAACCGGTAATACAGATCCTGACGAAATCTTTTGGCTTCCACCTCTTGGGCCAGCTTCCGGTTGGTGGCTGCGATAATGCGGACATTGACCTTTCTGGTGGTTTCCTCGCCTACCCGTTCGTATTCTCCCTCCTGTAAGACGCGTAAGAGTTTGCTTTGCATCTCCAGGGGGATTTCTCCCACTTCATCCAGAAACAGCGTGCCGCCATCGGCCGCTTGAAACCTCCCGGCCCGGTCTTTCATGGCGCCGGTAAAGGAACCTTTGGCATGCCCGAAGAATTCGCTTTCATAGAGATCTTTGGGAATGGAGGCACAGTTGACCCGCACGAGCGGATGCTCCCTGCGTTGACTGCGGCGGTGTATTTCCCGCGCGACCAGTTCTTTTCCCGTTCCCGACTCCCCCGAGATGAGTGCGGTGGCATCGGTGGGGGCCACCAGTTCAATCTGTTGCACCAGGTTGGCGATGGCGGGACTCTGCCCGATAATATCGCCAAAGTTCTGCGCTTCCAGGACTTCTTCTTTTAAGAAGGTGTTTTCCAGTTCCAATTGGGCTTTGAGTCGTTCGATTTCCTCGAAAGCCCGGGCATTGGCAATGGCCACGGCCACATGATCGGCAATCATCCGGAACCAGACCGTGGCCTCATCGGTGACCGGTTCCCGTTCGAAGACGGCCAATACGCCCAGGGTTTCTCCTTTATAGATGATGGGTTGTCCGTGAAAGCCCTGGATGCCTTCCTGTCTGGCCCAGTCGGGCCTTGCAATCCAGGCGAGATTGTTGTCCATCTCATTGATAACGAGTTGCTCGCCGGTCTTTCCGATCCGTCCCACCTTACACACCCCCAGCGGAAAACGGGCAAAGTACCCGTCGGTGTTCATCCATTCGGTTTTATCCCCCACCCCTGATCGGCCCGCACTGGCCACGAGATGGAGGCACTCCGTCTGATCCGGACATTCCTTCCTTAATCGACAGGTGGAGCAGATATCGCCGGGTTTCAGCAGCCAGATTCGCGCCAGGACCACGGTGGGTCGATCCGCCAACCGCCGCACAATCAGCCATAACAAATCATTCAATGAACGTTGCTGGGCGATGTCCAGCAACAGACATTTCAGGGAATCCAGTGTAGTGGGTTCTTGGCATTCAGCCTTTGTCGTCGTCATAGCTGAAAATTTAAACGAAATTTCGTTTATGTGCAATGAGTTTTCGTTGGGAACGAATTTTCGTGGGAATTAGTAATTGGTTAAATATTATTTTTATAAATAAAACAGAGTGTTATGAATTTCAATCGATTGGCACAGTCATTGTAATACCACGAAAACATGAATGCGAACGTTGATCAAATCCACACAAGGAGACCCAAACAATGCCACGATTAACTGCACTCAATCCGGAGACCGCCACCGGTCAGGCCCAACGTTTGTTGAAAGGCGTGGAAAGTAAGCTCGGCTTCGCGCCTAACATTATGAGGACCATGGCCAACTCGCCGGCGGTCCTTCAGGGTTATCTCGATTTTTCTGGAGCCCTCTCGAAGGGCCGACTTTCGGCGAAGTTTCGCGAACAAATTGCCCTGACCGTTTCCGAGGTTAATGACTGCCGGTATTGCCTCGCGGCTCATTCGGCCATCGGCCGAACCGTGGGGCTCAGTGAGGAGGCTATCAGTGACAGCCGGCGAGGCGAGTCACCCGACACCAGGGAAGCCACGGCCCTTGAGTTCACGCGGCAGGTCGTGTCGCACCGCGGGCAGGTCACGGACGAAGAGGTCGCCAAACTCCGCAAAGCGGGGTTTTCGGACGGGGAGATCACGGAAATCCTGGCCAATATCTCCCTGACCCTGTTCACCAATTATTTCAATCACGTGGCCGGGACGGAGGTGGACTTTCCTGCCGCTCTCGAGCTGGAGGCCAGGGTCTAAAGCCGTCCAGGTCTTCATTCAGAGCCACCATTACTCAAGCATTTTTTCAAGCTAGGAGAAAGCCCATGAGCACACAAACCGCCATCAATCTTCAAGACAGACTGGAAGACTTGTTTTCGTATATCCGGGAGGGACGCATCCTGGATGCCATCAATGCATTCTATGTGGAAGATGCGGCCATGCAGGAGAACGATCAGCCTCCCACGATCGGACGAGAAGCCAATTTGGAACGGGAGAAACGATTCCTGAATACCGTAAAGGAGTGGCAGCGTTTTGACGTGACGGCCAAAGGAGTCGGTGGCAACGTGACGTTTTATGAAACGGTTATGGATTGGATTGCCACGGACGGTACTCCGGTTCATGTTGAGCAGGTGGTGGTCGCCAAATGGCAGGACGGCAGGATCATTCACGAGCGGTATTACCACAACTAATCCGAAATACTTTTCACTCATTAAAAAAGGAGATTGATCATGGCACTTCCCAACCCAGGCATGGACTTTATCCCCGATCAGACGGCCCTGGTCATTACCGACCCCCAGAATGATTTTTTAAGCCCCGGAGGCGTAGCGTGGAGTGTGGTCGGTGAAAGCGTGACTGAGAACAACACGGTTGAACATCTCGACACACTTTTTCGAATCGCGAAGGAGACGGGCATTCAGGTGTATGTTTCACCTCACTACTACTACCCGTCAGACCACGGATGGAAGTTTGAAGGCACGTTGGAAGCGGTGATGCATAGTATCAACATGTTCGATCGCGTCGATCCGTTAAATTTGGATAACTTTCAAGGGTCTGGTGCGGATTGGCTCGAGCGGTTCAAGCCATACATTGCTGACGGTCAAACCATCGTTGTGAGTCCGCACAAAGTCTACGGCCCGGAAACCAATGATCTGGTGTTGCAATTGCGCAAGCGGAAATTCAGCAAAGTTATTCTCGCAGGCATGTCCTCGAATCTCTGTGTGGAATCACACATGCGGGAATTGATGGAGCAAGGCTTTGAGGTTGCGGTGGTCAAGGATGCCACGGCAGGCGCCAGAGTTCCCGAAGGGGATGGGTATCAAACGGCGTTGGTCAACTACCGAATGATTGCCAATACGGTGTTGACGACGGACGAGGTCGTCAACCGTCTGCAAGGCACGGTGGCCGCCGTATAGGAAAACCATGTGTTGTAACTCGATGGGTCGTTTTTGAAACGTATAGGCTTATCGAATCAATAGGGTAAAGGAGAACGACACCATGAAACGCTTCAAGAAGATCATTAAGCCCCTGATTGGCATTGTGGCTGTCGTGCCATTTGGGCTTATCGGGATGTTGGTTATGGGAGCGATGGCGTCCAAGACGGAAAATAAGGAACTCACCACACCCCGAATCCAGTCTGAGGAGGTCACCTACCCGACTTTCCATAAAACCGTGGAAGTGGACGGTCTGAATATTTTTTATCGAGAGGCGGGGTCGAAAGACGCGCCGGTCATTCTCTTGCTTCACGGATTTCCCACTTCGTCACGCATGTTCCGCAACTTGATCCCGCAATTATCGGCCCGGTTCCATGTGGTGGCTCCGGATTATCCTGGATTCGGGAACAGTTCGATGCCACCTGTAGACGAGTTCACCTATACATTCGACAATCTGGCGAAATTCATAGAAAAGTTCACCCAAAAAGTGGGCTTGAAATCTTATAGCCTGTACATGATGGACTATGGTGCCCCCATAGGGTTCCGGCTGGCAGTGAGTCACCCTGAGCGAATCGACTCTCTCATTATCCAGAATGGGAATGCCTATGAGGAGGGCTTGCGGGAGTTTTGGAAACCGTTTCGGGCGTATTGGAGAGATCGTACGCCGGAAAATGCCGGAGCCCTCAAAGACTTTCTGAATTTGCCGGCAACCAAATGGCAGTATACCCATGGAGTCAGAGATGTCGAAGCGATTAGTCCCGATAATTGGCTGGTTGACCAATATCTGTTGGATCGAAAAGGCAACAACGACATTCAACTGCAATTGTTCTATAGCTATGGCTCCAACCTGCCGCTCTATCCACAGTGGCAAGCATACTTGCGAGAATATCAACCGCCCACATTAATTGTTTGGGGGAAGAACGATCAGATCTTTCCGGCTGAAGGGGCTTACCCGTATAAACGGGATCTGAATAATCTGGAGTTTCATTTACTCGACACGGGGCACTTTGCCTTGGAAGAAGATGGCGACCTGATTGCCAATTATATTGGCCGCTTCTTGGATAAACGGGTCGCGGTTAACCGGTGAAAGATCACGAACAACTAAGAAGGTCGTTCATTGAGAAACTCATTGAAAGGAAACGGACCATGACAAAACTTTTTGAGCCCCTAACCATAGGTTCTCTGACAGTGCCCAATCGCATCATCATGGCACCGTTAACACGGATGCGATCAAAGCAACCGGGAAACGTTCCCCATGAACTCAACGCCACATATTATGCACAACGTGCTTCTGCCGGATTAATAATTTCGGAAGCCACCCAAGTTTCCCAACAGGGACAGGGCTATCCAGCAACACCAGGGATACATACCTCGGAGCAAGTCCAGGGCTGGAAACTCGTCACCAATGCGGTGCACAAAGCTGGCGGCCGGATCTATCTTCAACTCTGGCATGTGGGACGCATTTCTCACCCTTCTTTTCAATCCGATGGGGCTTTGCCGGTTGCACCTTCTGCTCTTGCTGCGGAAAACAGTGGAACGTATACGGCTGATTGGCAGGAAACGCCGATTTTGGTTCCTCGTGCACTTGAAATAGAGGAAATAGCAGAAATTGTTGCTGACTTTAAAGCGGGTGCTGAAAACGCCAAAGCGGCCGGATTTGATGGTGTAGAAGTGCATGGAGCGAATGGGTATTTACTCGATCAGTTCCTTCAGGATGGTTCCAATGTTCGAACCGATGACTATGGTGGATCAATTGAAAACCGTGCCCGTCTGTTGTTGGAGGTCGTCGATGCGGTCAGCGAAGTCTGGGGAAAAGAGCGTGTCGGCGTGCGTGTATCGCCCTTTAACGCATTTAACGGCATGAGGGATAGTGATCCCATCACGCTGTTCACCTATGTCCTTCGTGAATTGGATGCACGAGGTGTGGCCTTTGTCGACTTAATTGAATCGCGGGCAGCGCTGGCGAGCCTGCATGACGATAGTCTTCAAGGCACCCCACAAACGGCCTCATTGTTTCGTGACAGCTTGAAGACTGTTCTGATTTCTGCAGGAGGGCATACCCCCGATTCAGCTCTTGAATTTACAGAAAAGGGTTTGGCGGACGCGGTGGCGTTTGGAAGGCACTTCATTTCCAACCCAGATCTCCCGGAACGGATTCGAAAGTCTGCCCCTCTCACCCCTTATGATCGTGCCACGTTTTATGGTGGAGATACGAAGGGATATACCGATTATTTGCCTCTCAATGAAAAGGCCGCCTAACAACTATTTGAGTGAGAAAAAGGGGACGAAGATATGAAACCACCAATCAGTGATATCGCCTTTACGCCGGCTGTAAAAGCCGTGCAGGAGCGACTGGGGTCACGACAGCACTATACGCGAATGGAAGAGGGGGAGGGGTGGTCGGATTCCATTACACCGGAGTTGGCAGATTTTTTAAGCCAGCGGGACTCCTTCTATTTCGCCACGGCGAGTGCGGCAGGAAGGCCGTATATTCAGCATCGAGGTGGTCCCAAGGGTTTTCTCAGGGTGGTGGATGATCGGACCCTGGCCTTCGCCGACTTCAAAGGCAATCGCCAATATATCTCATTAGGAAATCTGGTCGAAAATCATCAGGCCTTCTTGTTCCTGATGGATTATGCGACCCAAACCCGAATCAAGGTGTGGGGAACGGCAGAGGTCATTGAAGATGCTCCGGACTTGCTCAAAGAGCTCACCGATACACAATACAAGGGAAAACCCGAACGGGTTATTCGTTTTCATGTGGAAGCCTGGGATGTCAATTGCCGGCAACACATTCCTGTCAAATATTCACAAGAGGAGGTGGAACGCCTTATGTTGCCCTTTAGAAACCGGATCACGGCCCTGGAAACCGAACTTGAGATATTAAACAGACAATTGCGGGTATCAGTGTAAACGAATGTCAGTCGATTCATGTCAAAGGCCATGCTGAAATAGGAGACAAGGAAATGAACATATCCGTACAATTCAAGAAACCAATGTCCGAATCGATAGGAGCTGCTGATTATACACACGGAACTACAAGGGAGTGTTGAATAATAAGGATGTTCAAGGGCAAAATTGCCCAGGATTAGATTACTCATCAAAGGCTCCGGGTCGGTTCAAAAAAGTCCGTCCAGCAGGGCCGCAGCCATTTTTTCGCGCGGAGCGTACGCGTAGTACGTGAGCACGGGAAAATGACGAGAACGCCGCTGGCGGCTTTTTTCAACAGACCCTGCAAGGGAACATCGAACCATGAATCATGAATCTGAACAGTGGGAAGTGGGATTCCGGACCCTCTTCGATAGTAAGGTCACGGCTTATAAAAACGGTGAGCGTCAGGTGGATGTGATGTTTACGAGACAAGAGCATGATTTTCTTCGATCGATCGGGGCCACGCCTCAGGAAATTTTCGACTTTGTGGAGGACTGGTGCGATGCCGGAGAACCCGATCCGGACACCGCTCTCGCCATCACCAGGATAAGGCGTGACTATTTTTTAAACGATCAACAGGGACAATATTCGAAATTTGTGAAAATTACCGAATTGTTTCCGCCCCGGGAGGCCTCTCTGGCCGGTCTGGAATGGTTTCCGCGCATTATTGAGAAAGCCAGAGCCAAGCTTTATGGAGAGTTGCCCCCCGATCTGATGTATAGTTGCGGTGCGGATCGTCGATTTCTGAGAAAGGTCAACGTCAATCCCGTTGAATTTCTCCAAATGGTCCGGGAGGCGGATGACGACGTGGATCGCATTGTGAAATTTGTGACAGAACGATCAAACACCTGACCGAAATGATTTTTTTTAAGGAGGTAGCGGATGCCAAAGATCGTGCGTTTTCATCAAACAGGCGGACCTGACGTTCTGAAGCTTGAGGACCTCCCTTTGACCGAACCGGGAAAGGGAGAAGTGCGCATGAAGGTTGAGGCTATCGGACTTAACCGCGCCGAAGTCATGCTGAGAAAAGGCCAATATCTGGAGACGCCTCAACTGCCTTCCCGGATAGGGTATGAAGCGGCAGGAGTTATCGATGCCGTCGGTCCCGACATCACAGACCTTCGGATTGGTGACCGGGTGAGTACAATTCCGTCTTTTCCCATGAGCCAATATGGTGTCTATGGTGAGAGTGCCATCGTCCCGGCCTCTGCGGCCGCTCCTTATCCCGACAACCTCTCTGCTATTGAAGGTGCCGCCATCTGGATGCAATACATGACGGCATATGGGGCGCTCATTGAATATGGAAAGTTGAAAACAGGGAACACGGTTTTGATTACGGCCGCCAGCAGCAGCGTGGGATTGGCGGCTATTCAAATCGTTAAAGCTACCGGAGGAGTCGCGATTGCGACGACTCGTGGTGCAGATAAAAAGGCCTTTCTCCTTGAAGGGGGAGCGGATCATGTGATTGTAACCGATGAGGAGGATCTGGTGGAAAGAGGGATGGCGCTCACCTCCGGAACAGGCGTGCGTCTGGTGTTTGATCCGGTTGCAGGACCGATGTTGGAACAACTCGCCGCCGTCAGCGCACCTGGCGGGATTATCTTTGAATACGGGGCATTGGCTCCACACCCAACCCCCTTCCCTTTGTTCCCCGCACTGGCAAAAGGGTTAACCATACGCGGGTATACGCTGTTTGAGATCGTCAAAAACCCGGACATGCTGAAGCGAGGAAAAGACTATATTTACCGGGGATTGGAATCCGGGGCTTTAAAACCGATCATCGATCGTACATTTCCCTTGGCCCAAATTGCGGAAGCGCACCGCTACATGGTCTCCAACCAGCAAAAAGGGAAGATCGTGGTGACTGTATGAAATTCGGGATCATATTGACAGGTTGGAGCTTATAGCGATGAAGGAATTGTGGGCAGCCCTTCAGCCATGTGACGTTGCTCGGTCGAACGGAGGCGGATTTTAAAGATCACGCGGCGGCTTTTCTCGCGATTCACCCTGTTATTCCCATCGTAAATCAAGTCTTGTCTGCCACGGCCGGAAGCGGACGTCATGGCCTGAAAGCATTGATAGGCCGACGGCTCCTGCGCTTCAATGGCTTCTAATCCCTTCACCATCACGGCCAGGGATCGTTCCTGGCTCAATTTTAAATTATAGGCATCGCCCCCGCGATCGTCGGTGTGACCTTGAATGGCGAGGGAATCGATCTTGTCGCGTAAGGGACCGCATAAGACGCCCGCGTAGAACGGCATCGCCTCCTGTAAAAATTGAACGGCGTGATGAGAAAGAATGCTTTGGCCGAACTCAAAGGTGAGTTTGTCGTCGGGGACGACGATGAGAAGGGTGAGCGGATCCTGGGGATCGGAATCAATCCGCAGCCCTAATCTCTCAAGGTGGTCACGAAGGGCTGCCTGCACATTCTCTTTGTGTTCCTGTAATTGCGAGTGGGCTTCGGAAGAGGTTTGGGTGATGAAGGCCGCAAAGAGCAGAATGAAGATCATGGCCAGTGAGGTCATGAGATCGATGACTCCGCCGGTCGTGGGAGAACTGGCGTGATCCTGATCCGTCGGGGTCATCATCCCGTTCGCCGGTGTCTGACCGGCCCCGGCCGTTTGGACCGGGAGCCGATTCTATCGAAAAAGCTGATTATGGAAGGACCCCGAGAGTAGGTAGAGGTTTTCCAAAGGGGTGGGCGGTCTTCGAAAGGCGGGTCTGTTGGCACGGGATGCAGGTTGGCGTCCTTGAGCAATTTGGTGAGGTCGTGAATGGCATCGGTCAATTCATTGAGGGGACCATGAAGCCGGTCGGTCATGACGCGTGGCAGTTCTGTCACCGTTCGACGGGATTCGGCATGTTGCTCCTGCTGCAATGTCGTCAAAGTTTGAATTGCCGTTGTTAAATTCGCCGTTGGACCGGCAAGCCCGTTTGTCTCCCATCCGACCAGGTGCGGGCGGCTTTCCCCGCCTGAGGACGAATGGTCATTTGAGGATCGGCCTTGCACGGCCGTGAGTTGCTCTAACATCTGCTCCATGGTTTTTCGAGGAAAGAGTTGATCGATGAGACCAAGAAAATTGTAATGGTCGTGTAGCAGTCGGGCCATGAGCGGTTTTTCAATGAACGTGAAGACGTTAGCGACGATAAGTCCGACGATGGATGTCAGGAACTTTCCTGCCAGCCCATTGATCAGCCCCTGAATTCCGACAATCTCACTTCCCTCGGCATGGAGCTTGCCAAGGCCGATAAACAAGGCGAGAAAGGTTAGCAGCAACCCGACACCCGTGACGAACGAAGGCAATTGTCGATAAAAAGGCAGATTCACATGTTTGGCGATAAGGGCTTCTTGGGTAAATACTTCTGCGGCGGGCCTGGTGCTGAATATGCGTGGGTCCACGAACCAGGGGACTTGTTCCAGGATTAGTGTCATGCGGTATTGCGCCCATGGGTCGCGAAAGATGGGTTCTTTTTGCATTCCCGCATCGAGCGTGTGGATATCTTCACTATCCAGCCGTTTCGATGAGAATGCCGCACGGTCCGCATGGCTTGAGAAACCCTTTACGGTGGGATGCGTAAAGCGATCGCGATCTATCTCCCTTCGCTCGGTGGTCAGAGTCCGTAGCATTGGGCGGATTCGATCGAACGCCCGTCGAACCGAAACCGTTTCCTTTCGCATCTGGAGAATGTGCCACAAAAAAAATACTATAATCCCAACAGACCCCAGCCAACTCAGCATGGGGCTGTGCGGTCCTCCCAGGAAGGTCACGTCACGGCTCAAAAACTCCCACAGACCAAATGTGGAGGGCATCTTGTCCTCAGCCTTTCGCTAAAAATTGCCTACGGCTTATGCATGGCAGAGTTGGTGATCGGCTAACCCGTCTATCGCATTCTCAAGTTTCGTGCCGTCATGAAAACAAGGAGAATCTCATAAAATAAGGGAAGTTTTGTGAATGAGAGGGAACCTTGAAAGGGGTATTGGGCAAAGAGTGCCCCCTGCATCGGCAAGTTGGTCCTCAAAAAATTCGCCGCCTCCATCAGGACCCCCATAACTCCTGACGCCATCCGTCTCCCTCTGGGCTCTGCGTCTAATCCTCATCGATTGACAAAGGTTGCCAAACCGTTGGTTTTGTTGATGTCTAAAGAGTCCTCTTCTGTTCTTTTCCTGGTGAGCGAAACTCACAAAAAATTCTCTGTAAAGGCGAATAGAGCCAATAGATTTGACCCTTAATTCAAAAGGCGTACAATACCTTCACAATTCCCGCCATGATCCTTTATTGAAGGACATTTGTGGGGGAAGCGAGGGACGTTAAAGGGAGAAATATGGAGGCTGTGAAGACCACTACATCCACTATCCTGGTTGTGGATGACGAGACCGACATTTGTTTGGCCTTGAGTGATCTGCTGGAAAGTGAAGGATATCGGGTTGAGACGGTGGAGACGGGAAACGAAGCGTTACGTCGAGTGTCCCCCGTTCATGCCTATAGTGCAGTCATTCTGGATTTAGGTCTGCCTGACCTTGATGGACTGATCGTTCTGCAACGGTTGTATGGCCAGGATGCCACGCTTCCGGTAATCATTCTCACCGCGCATGGCGATCAAAAGGAAAAAATTGCCACCTTGCAACATCACGCGTTTGCACACTTGATTAAACCGTACGACCGGCAAGAGGTGGTCGAGATGGTGCGTCGCGCGGTCGCGGTCAAAAATCTGACTTGGAAGGCCGCGCAGGCGCAGGAGGCACTCACGTCGAGTGAAACTCAGCGTCAGGTGGAACAACAACGCACCCACACGTTGCTTTCCGAAAGTGAACGGCGACTCAATCTGGCCCTGAAGGCCGGAAATATGGGGATTTGGGACTGGCATATCCCATCCAATAACCTCATCTGGTCCGAGAAAGTTTCAGGGATCTTTGGGTTGGCTCCAGGGAAATTTGATGGAACAAATAAAGCGTATATGGATAGTGTTCATCCTGAGGACCGGTCGTTGTTGGAGGAATCCATTCGAAGAACGTTAGAGGACGATGCGCCCTACGAAGTCGAGCATCGAGTCGTGTGGCCGACCGGGGAGGTCAGATGGGTCGCTTGCAAGGGACAGGTGGTTAAAAATCAGGAAGGATGTCCCCAGCGAATGCTCGGCACCGTTCAAGATATTACCACCAGAAAACAGGTAGAGATTCGTTTGCAGGACAGTCAAAGGTTTTTGACCTCTATTGTGGATAACCTTCCGCATATGATTTTTGTGAAAGATGCCAAAAATCTGCGTTTTATCCGTTTCAATCAAGCAGGGGAAGATCTTCTTGGTTACTCCAAAGAGTCGATGATCGGGAAGACTGATTTTGATTTTTTCCCCAAAACGGAAGCAGACTTTTTTAACAAAAAAGACCGAGAGGTCTTGTCCGGTAAAACCCAGGTTGATATCCCCGAAGAAGTAATTCAAACCAAATTTCACGGAACACGATACCTGCATACCAAAAAGATTCCGATCTTAGATGACCAGGGAACCCCCCAATATCTTTTGGGAATTTCAGAAGACATTACTGAGCAGAAACAAATGGAATTGGAACGCAGGGAACGAGAAATTTTGTTACAACTCATTTTCGAGACAGGACCTGGTTGCATAAAACGGGTCGCCGCCGATGGGACCCTCCTCCACATCAATCCTGCGGGTTTGGAATTAATCCAAGCGGAAAATGCAAGCGACGTGCTGGGACAATCCGTTTTTGACCTCGTCGTGCCTGAGCATCTGGATGCCTTTAAGCAAATGCACCACGAGGTGATACAGGGAAAGAAACGGACACTTCAATTTGAGGTCCGGGGCATCAAAGGCACCCGAAGTTGGATAGAAACCTATGCGGTGCCATTTAAGAATCCCATCACGAATGAAGTGGAACATTTGGCGGTCACACACGATATTACGAAACGGAAACAGTCAGAGGAGCAGGCTAAGCAGTTGTCCCGACAGAACGAACTGATCCTGTCCTCGGCTGGTGACGGGATCTATGGATTGGATCTACAAGGTCGGACGACTTTTGTGAACCCGGCGGGGGCAAAAATGTTGGGGTATGCGCCCCAGGAGCTCATTGGATCCTTCATGCATGGAACCGTCCATCATTCTAAGCCCGATGGTTCTCCCTATCCCAGTGAAGCCTGCCCTATGTATGCGGTCTATTCGGACGGGGTTATTCGGCAGGTAGAAGATGAAGTCTTGTGGCGCAAAGACGGCACCAGTTTCCCTGTGGATTATACCAGCACGCCAATTTGGCAGGATGGGAATCTGACAGGAGCGGTCGTCACCTTTCGGGATATTTCCCAGCGCAAGCAATCGGAAGAAGCGTTTCATAAATCGAGAGAGGAATTTTTGACCTTCGTCGATTCACTGGAGGGGATTGTGTGGGAGTGCGAATTTCCTTCTTATCGGGTTACCTTTGTCAGTCAACAGGCCGAGCGTTTGTTGGGGTATTCCATCAATGAATGGTTAGAGAATCCCGATTTTTTCTGGGGTCGTCTTCATGAAGCTGATAAAAGCCGCGTGACGGAATATTGCCGGGAAGCTACCCTCAGGAAAGAAAACCATGAATTAGAATACCGGTTTTTCAAGAAGAACGGTGAGATGATTTGGCTGAGAGATCTGGTGACCGTGGTAGTGGAAGGTGATCGGCCTGTGAAATTGCGTGGGGTCATCTTTAATATTACTCAGACTAAACAGGCAGAGACTGTTCTTCAGGAGAGCGAAGAGCGTTTTAGATTTTTGAATGAGGCGATTCCGCAGCAGGTTTGGACTGCCCGGCCCGATGGTTCCCTCGATTATGTCAATCAACGGGTCATCGAGTACTTTGGCTCTACTTTTGAGGAGATGATCGGTCATGGGTGGCAGCGGTTTCTGCATCCGGATGATCTGCCTGGATGCCTGGAGTGCTGGGCCAGGGCACGTGAAACCAACCAACCCTACGAGA
>JAUIKP010000465.1 GCA_030430725.1 Nitrospiria bacterium | reverse complement strand
CGACAAGATCTAGAATGTGTTCCCCTGAATCAGAAACAAATTCTGATGTCGCGGTACAAGCCGCCATTCCCCCTTAATCATTCCCTTGGTGAGCGCATGGGCTCCTGAAGCCACTCCTGAAACGACCGATGGAAGCAGCTAATGTTGCAATCGCTCAAACGACCACACCACCAATGCTTCTCCTCTTGAACAGATTGGCGTGAATACTCTCGAAAATTGCGTTCGGTCACGCTTTTCAATTCCAGGGATTTACGCTGGAATGTCGATGAGCTCCCCTTCTAAAACCGGAACGCCTTGTTCCTGTCCCTCGTATTCTAAAATATCATGCTCCACCATGTGCGGGTCCATTCCCAGCATAGGCCGTGGTGGCGTGGCCGGCTTTCCCATTATGGGTCGAAGGCCATTCAAGGTGGCAATGATAGCAGAACCATTACTAAGGAGGGTCGCGCCGATAGGACCGAGGATTCCGATGCAGGCCAATCCCAAGGCAAGAGTATTTGGGATAGAAATTATTTTCCAATTCTGATGGATCAGGCTGATGGCCTCACGACTAATATCAATGGCTGCGGGAATCTTCCATAGGCCGCCATGCAATAAGGTCACATGGGCCGTATCCTGAGCGACCTGAGTTCCGCCCTCCACGGCAATTCCGACATCGGCAAAGGCGAGGGCCGGGGAGTCATTGATCCCATCACCCACCACCGCCACCTTATACCCTTGTCGTTGCAGGTCCTTCACCACATCTGCTTTATGACCGGGAAAGACCTCGGCGATATAGCGGTCAATCCCTAAATCCATGGCAACGCGTTTCGCGACTTTATCATGATCTCCTGTGAGCATGACGATCTCTTGAATCCCGCGTTCCTTGAGAGCCTGAATCACTTCAATGGCCTCCGGCCTGATTGGATCGGTATAGGACAACAGGCCTGCAAGTTTCCCATCCACGGCTACACAGAGGGGAGAGACGGCACGATCTTCCATGTCGCTGATTTGCTTTTTGATCTTTTTTGAAAGAGTGATCCGTCGTTCCGTCATATACCGGTGATTTCCTACCAGCACAATTTTATCGTCCACTATGGATTCCACGCCAAGTCCCAAGGTGTAGTCTGACGTGGTGCGCTCCGGGATCATGACTCCACGTTCCTGCGCAGCACGGACAATCGCTTGGGCCACAGGATGTGTCAGGCGATTTTCCGCCGCTGCAGCCAGGGCCAGGACTTCATCGGCTGTGAATGAGCCAAGAGGGCAAATGTCCACCACGTCGGGGTGTCCCATGGTTAAGGTGCCCGTTTTATCAAAGACCACGGCATCCACCTCAGCCAGGGTTTCCATGTGGCGTCCGCCTTTAATCAAAATGCCATGGCGGATCGCTTTGGTCATGGAGCTGAGGACGGTGGTGGGGGCCGCGATTCTGATTCCCGTTCCGTAGTCCACAATTAACACCGCAGCCGCGCCGGGAATACCGCCGCCAATGACGGCTCCCACCGCGCCAAGTCCAAAACTATAGGGAACCAGGTCATTGGCCCATTTGACGGCATAGTTTTGAATTTTGGTCTCTCTGGCCGGGGCTCCTTCAACCAAACGTACAATTCGGGCGGCTTCGGTTTCATCTCCGATTAGTTCAGCCTGAATGTACAGTTCTCCTTCACGCAGGACTGTGGCCGCATAGACGGGATCACCGAGGTTTTTTTCGACCGGCATGGATTCGCCGGTGAGGGTAGCCTGATCAACCAGGGCTTTTCCCGATTGGACCGTCCCATCGATGGAAATCCGTTCCCCGGGATAGACCACCACGGTTTCTCCTCGTTGAATCTCACTGACAGGAACCCGCATCGTTTGCCCGTCACGAATGACCCAGGCCTGAGTCTTCTGGTAGGCCAGGACTTCTTCGATCGCTTTCTTGGACTGCAACACGGTCAGGTCACGAATATAGTCCGCAATGTTGATTAAAAAGACCATGCCGGTCGCCATGGGAAAGGCGCCTTGTATCGACATTAGAGCGGTCGCGGAGGCATCAAGCACATCGACATTGAGTTTTCCATCAACCGCGACAGAATGGTAAGCCCGTTTGAGCATAGGCAATGCAGCGGCAAGGAGAAAGGCCGGGACCGCGACAGGGGCCAGGGGTTCGACGAACAGCGCGATGGCAATACCGGTGCTGGAATACCACAGTTCCGGGCCCGATTCCTCATCGACGGCATTCTCTCCCTGTTCTGGTGAGGTCTGTTTTGGCTGGTAGGCCTCAATGTCTTCATGCCGAAGGTCTCGAAGGAACTGACACAGGCCTTCTCCATCCCAAATGGTTGAATCAAATATAACCGTGACGCTATAGCAGCTTGAGTTGACACTGACTTCCTGAATGCCATCCTGGTCTTGTAAGAAAATAGGGAGGGCTTCGGTAAGCTGGGCACGGAGCCGCATGGCAGGGACACGAAGACGCACTCGTTCCGGAAGTGAGTGGACGACATACGAAGAGGCCATGATATTGGGAACGGTGTCGGGGAGGGTGGGGGATTGTTCTCTCGAAAGGGACTCCACTCCATTCCCATTGTTCTGGTCATGCCCTGGGTGCCCGAACGAGGCTTCAAGGTGGTCGATAACAAATTCGTTCGGGGAGACCCCAAGGGTCTCAGCTACCGAACGGAAAAACTTCGGATTGGTTCCCTGACATTGGTCATAGTAAAGAATGAGGTGACCGGTGGTTAAATTCCTTGTGACCTCATCTACCCCTTCCAACTCAGAAAGCTTGAGATCGATAGCTTCCGTAGGGTCAGAATTTTGTTCGCCTTCAGACAATTTTACACGAAGACGGCCTGGAATAGCATGAACAATGGAGGCAGAAGGAACGGCCATGGGAATAAGTCCTTTGTAATGAAATGAGGGTTGGGGGAATACATCTGTGCATATGAAAACCCGTCTGTACGATCGAGGTCGATCTTGTTGTTTTACTCACCGGTCTTCCCAGGCCCGCTATCGGCAAATTTACGATTTGCCTCTGGTTTTCCTGGAAGATTTCTCGGGTTGGGCTTTTCCCTTGGTTGAAGTCCTGACTTTGCGACCAATTTTTAAAGTTTTGACGCGACCTTTGGCAGGACGGGCATCTTTTTTCAATGACCTGACATCAGCGGAGGGCAAGCCCAGGCAGGAAGAAACTGCCGGATGAAGTGCCAGAACTTCCAAAACTGTGGGATCGTATTGAATGAGAAGGCTTGTTGTCTTGGGATTGGTTTCAAGATGGGTAATCCCCGAAATTTTATGA
>JAUIKP010000464.1 GCA_030430725.1 Nitrospiria bacterium | reverse complement strand
TAAGGGACGGTTTGAAGGATCCGGTGTGAAACTTTGCAAGTGAGGAGTGATGATGAATAAAAAAGTACTCACGGGAAGCGGCCTCATCATGGCAGCCGTTCTGTTCGGCGTCTTCAACATGGTGAGTAATGCCGCGTTCAGTTCTGCGCGATTTGATCTAACAGAACATGCCCTATATACCCTGTCTGAAGGCACCAAGAATGTTCTTGAGAATTTGAGGGAACCCATTACTCTGCGGTTTTATCTCTCCAAATCCCTGGCAACCGGCTTGCCGGGCATTAAAAGCTACGCAACACGCGTTCAAGAGATGTTAGAAGAATATGCGCAAGTCGCGGGAGATCAACTGTACCTGGAAGTGATAGACCCTGAACCGTTTTCGGAAGAAGAAGACCGAGCCGTCGCGTTTGGTCTGCAGGGTATCCCGCTTGATGGTGGCAGTACCCAATTTTATTTTGGATTAGCCGGGACCAGTTCGACCGATGAGTTGGAAGTGATTTCATTTTTTCAACCGGAGCGGGAAGAGTTTTTGGAGTATGACTTGACGAAGATGGTTCACACGTTGGCCAATCCCAAGAAAAAAGTTCTTGGCCTGCTGAGTTCCCTGCCCATTGATGGGGGTGGGGGCATGCCGTTTATGGCCCAGCAGGGAGGAAGCCAACCCTGGCTCATTCTCTCGCATATCGAACAAATGTTCGAAGTGAAAAAAATTGAAACGACGGTGGCGGCTATCCCTGAGGAGATTAGTGTCTTAATGATTGTGCATCCTAAGTCCCTGGGTGAGGCCACGCTCTATGCCATTGATCAATATGTTTTGAGAGGCGGGCATGCCATGATTTTTGTGGATCCTCTTGCGGAATCCGATACTGGAGGAGGAAACCCCATGAATCCGATGGGAGGCGGCGGTCCCCGGAATTCGGATATGCCTACGTTATTGGCCGCCTGGGGTCTTGAGTTGGTGAAAGGGCAAGTGTTGGGAGATTTGCCGTTGGCCAAAAAGGTGCAAATCCAACAGCAAAACCGTCTGCAGGTGGTAGATTATCCTGTCTGGATTGATTTCCGCCAGGAACATTTCAGCGACAAGGACATCGTTACGGCTCAGGTGCCGTCGATCACGGTGGCATCAGCAGGCATCATTCGAAAGAAGGGGGAGACGGGGGCCACGGTCGAGCCGCTCATCCAATCGGATGAAGCCGCCATGCAGATTGAGGCCTCACGTTTATCAGTTATGCCTGATGTCAGCGGCTTGCTCAATAGTTATCAGCCTGAAGGGGAAAAATTTATCGTCGCCGCCAGGGTAACAGGAAACGTGAAAACGGCTTTTCCTGATGGAAAGCCTAAAGAGGCTGCGAATACGAACGGGAACCCGGATGTGCCTTCAGAAGCCGAGACCCAGACCAAAGATCACCTCACAGAATCGAAAGGTCCCATCAATGTGATTGTGGTGGCCGATACGGATATCTTGCAGGACCGGTTTTGGGTTCAAGTCCAAAACTTTTTTGGACAACGGATAGGCATTCCCAATGCCGGCAATGGCACGTTTGTGACAAACGCCTTGGATAATCTCACGGGAAGCAATGATCTCATTAGTGTGAGAAGCCGGGCGGGATATTCCCGGCCATTCACGCTTTTGCGAATGTTGCAACAGGACGCGGAGCAGCGCTTCCGGCAAAAGGAGCAAGTGCTCCAGGAACAGCTTAAGGCGACGGAACGTAAAATTCAGGAATTGCAGAGTCAAAAGCCTGAGGGAAATGCCATGATTCTCAGTGTTGAACAGCAGGAGGCCATGGGACAATTTCGAAAGGAATTGCTCCAGGTTCGCAAAGAGCTGCGGGGCGTACAGCATGAGCTTGGCAAAAACATTGAGAGTGTGGAGCGTTGGGTAAAATTTATCAATATCGGGCTCGTGCCGTTGCTGATCGGTATTGTCGGGGTATGGATCAGTTCTTCAGGGATCAGAAAGAAGGGGTCCTCAAAAGCCAAGTAACCCAGGTATCGATCAACCAGAAACTCATTCGACTATTCAAGAATATTAAGGGAAACGTATGAAAGGCAAAACTCTAGGCATCTTAGCCGGTGTAACCTTCGCTGGGATTGTTCTGGCCATTTTCGTGAATCAAAAGCCGGCCTCACAGTTTCCACAGAGTGGTGAGCTGTTGCTCCCGGATTTATTGTCGGTTGTCAATGATGTGAACGAAATAGTTGTGGAGACCAAGGATCAGACCGTGACGCTGTTGCGTGGGGAGGATACCTGGCGGGTTAAGGAGAAGTCAGGGTATCGCGCTGATGTGGAAAAGGTAAAACAGACTCTCATCGGCTTGGCGGAGTTGCGGATACTCGAACCCAAAACGAAAAATCCGGAGTTATACGATCGACTGGGGTTACAGGACACAGAGCAAGAAGGTTCACTATCGACAACTGTGACACTGAAAACCCCGAATAATCCTGAGGCGGCCTTGGTGATTCTGGGGAATCAACGTCCTGCCAAGGGAAATCCACGGATGAGTGAAATCTATGCGCGAAAACCGGGAGATCCCCAAACCTGGTTAACAATAGGGAATTTGCCGTTGGAAAAAGTGGCGGGAGAGTGGCTCGACAAAGAAATAACGGCGCTGACGACTAAGCGCGTGCATCGGGTGACGGTCAGGCATCCCGGCGGGGAAACTCTTCTTGTCTCAAAGGGTAAACCTGAGGATCTGGATTTTCAACTGGATTCGATCCCTGCAGGTTCGAAAGTGGCATCCCAGTTTAATGTGAATAACGTGGTGGGGACTCTTGTGCAGCTCTCATTAGAAGATGTGAAAGAAACGCAAGAGGTGAATTTTCAGGACCGCTCTGGGGTGACGGCAGTTTTGGAAACCTTTGACGGACTCAGAATGCATGTGCAAACGGCCAAACAGGAAGACAAAGTTTTTGGAAAATTTTCTGCGGAATTTGATCAAAAACTGGTTCAACCTGTGGATGCCACCACTTCCCCAGAACAAGAGGAAACGGGTCCAGCGCAGGATTCTGTCCAAGACGAAAAGGCCCATGAATCTCCGGAAGAGAAGAAAACGTCAGATATTCAAACAGAGCTTTCCTCCAAAGATGACTCAATTTTAAAAAAACCGGAGGAGGTTCAGCGAGAAGTTGAGGCGTTCAATCAGCGAGTGAAAGGCTGGGCGTACGAATTGCCATCGTTCCGGGTCGAGAACTTTTCAAAAGCCAAGAAAGATCTTCTTGAAGAAATTCCCTAAGCGTAAGCATTCAGTGTTGTTTATAA
>JAUIKP010000463.1 GCA_030430725.1 Nitrospiria bacterium | reverse complement strand
TTGTGAACTCAACGCGACCGACGAACAGTTAGATTTCCCGATTGTGTATGCATCCGGAAAAGAAGGAAAGTCCACACTGGATTTGAGTGATCCCACCGTCGACATGAAACCGTTATTAGATACGATTATTCATCGGGTCCTGCCCCCTGTGGCTGATCCGGAGCAACCATTTCAAATGCTCGTCACCATGTTGGAATATGACTCTTATATCGGTCGGGTGGCAGTGGGACGGATTGTCCATGGGATGATTGAAGTCGGCAATCAGATCGTCGCCGTCAAACGGGATGGCACCATTTCCCGCGGCAAGGTCACCAAACTCTTAGCGTATCAGGGGCTGACCCGTGTCGAAACCGATTCCGCTCAAGCCGGAGACATTATTTCCCTGGCCGGACATCAGGACGTTCGGGTGGGAGAAACATTAGCTTCCCCTCAAAACCCGACAGCCCTACCGACCGTCAACGTTGATGAACCGACGATTTCCATGAACTTCTCTCATAACACCAGCCCCTTGGCTGGAAAAGACGGGGGACGCTTTCTCACGTCGCGACATATTCGTGAACGCCTGGCTCACGAAGCCATGATGAATGTGGGGATTAAAGTGGAGGAGGCCGACGGTGGCGAGCGCTTTACCGTCTCGGGACGAGGCGAACTCCATTTGTCCATTTTAATCGAAACCATGCGTCGGGAAGGGTTTGAATTAGAAGTCTCCCCGCCTAAAGTTATTTACAAAGAAATGGACGGCGAAATTCTGGAACCCGTCGAACTCGTGGTTGTTGAGGTGGACCCCGGTTATCAGGGTGCAGTCATCGAAGCGCTCGGCGGCCGGAAGGCCGAAATGAAAGATCTGCGAATCAGCGCGGTCGGCACCGTCCGCATGGAATTCCACATTGCGTCACGTGCCCTTTTAGGGTTTCGCAGTGAATTATTACGGATGACCAGAGGAAGCGGGATCATGTCACAAATTTTCTATGAATACCAACCCTTTAAAGGAGAGATTCCTCATCGTTCGGCTGGCGTGCTCATTGCTCATGGTCCTGGACAAGCCGTGGCTTATGGACTCTGGGGACTTCAGGATCGTGGAGAAATTTTTCTCCATCCTGGAGACGATATTTATGAGGGCATGCTGGTCGGGGTCAACAACAAAGGCAACGACCTTGTCGTCAATGCCATTCGCGAGAAAAAACTCACCAATATTCGGGCCTCTGGGACCGATGAAGCCATTCACCTCATTCCGCCACGGGAAATGACCCTGGAATTCGCCTTGGAATTTATCGACGACGATGAACTGGTCGAAGTGACCCCCAAAAATGTGCGGTTGCGAAAGCGTTACCTCACCGACAACGAGCGCCGCTCCGCTCGCAACTTGTCCAAAAAAGCTCAATGACTCCGGCCTCCTTCAAATTTTTGATCTGATTTTTTGGCCTTGCCATCATTAACCCGTGCGGCGAGGCCCATGGCCATTTTCTCCGGTTCAACCCGCCTGTCTTGTAAAAAAAACTGGTCGACTTGGTCCAATGCTCCTTGACCAGAACGTATGCGGATCCCCTTCTCTCAAGCCTTTCTCAATAGTCCTTCAAGAAACCGCCCAAGAAAAACTTGAGAGCCGGCTTCAAGCCTCTATCAGGCAACTGTCGGCTATTCCTCGCAATAAGATTTTGACTCCAAGGGCGCTTTCCCCCTCTTAAGTACTTTCCTCTTTCATCATTTTTACGTATAATTCAGTCCTACCGTCCGGACGGGAAAAAGCCTTGCAGGCAAGGCTTGTCACCCGATAGCGATCCATCCCATTGTGGAGCAGGCATGAACAACAATTTTTTCAAAGGACATGGCTTGGGCAATGACTATATCGCGCTCGACCCAGCCAAAATGTCTTTTAAATTAACACCGCGGACCATCCGGGCTCTCTGTGATCGGCATTGGGGAGTGGGAAGTGACGGCATTCTGGCGCTCGGACCTTCGAAAAAAGCCGACTTTGGTCTCCGCATATACAACCCTGACGGGAGTGAAGCCGAGAAATCCGGTAATGGCCTGCGGATTTTTGGCTGTTATTTGTACCACACCAAGCACACGAGGAAAAAACACTTTACGGTAGAAACCAAGGGCGGATTGGTTGAGATCCATTTGGAACTCAACGGACATGGATACGTGAGTGGCGCCACCGTTGACATGGGACGAGCCTCGTTTCAACCCATTTCTCTCCCCTGCACCTTACGGGTGCCTGAGTTGATTCAACAGCCCGTGAAGGCCGCAGGCCAGTCTCTCCGGTTTACAGGGGTCAGTGTCGGAAACCCGCATTGTGTAGTGTATAAGAAACAGGAAGACCAATGGACCCGACAAGACCTTCTGGAAATCGGGCCGGAACTGGAAAATCATATCATTTTCCCGAAACGAACCAATGTCCAACTGGCCGTTCCTACCGGGCCTCGGACAATCTCAATTTTAATCTGGGAACGAGGTGCGGGAGAAACGCAGGCCTCGGGTTCCTCCGCCTGTGCGGCGGCTTGCGCCGGAGTACGGTTAGGATTGGTTAAAAGCCCCGTAAGTGTGAAAGCTCCTGGAGGAACATTGGAAATTACCGTTGATCCTCAATACAACATCACAATGAAAGGGCCCGTCACCGAAGTCGCCAGAGGAGAAATCAGTCAAGGCTTCATAAACGCCCTGCGTTAAAATAGATATCCCTTCCTCACTCCCTGACTCGTTCTTGCGTTCGACCGCCCATGGTCCCTGGATCCCGCCAGAACGTACAAAGATAGGCCAGGACATATGTGCTGCTCCGAAAACTCTCCCTTCCCGGAGAGCATCCAGGGCATTCACTTTTTATCTCGAACAATCGTGAATCATTCTTTCTCCGGCTTTTTCTACACGGGCTCCAGGGAAAGGTCAGCAACGCTGGCCGTGAGACTATTTCTGCCACCGGACCATCATCCGGACCATGGTCCGATACACCCTTCTGCCCTGCTCTCCATTGTCAATGTGATCATCCACAAACACCAGTCCCCCCCGACAGCATGATACAGCCTATCAGGGAGTGTTGAATAATAATAATAATTTCCAATAGCATATTTACCCACAGGCAGGTTGCATATCAAAGACCTCGGGGCAAGTTCAAAAAAGTTCGTCCAGCAAGGCCGCAGTCATTTTTGCGCGCAGAGCGTACCTTCAGTACGTGAGCACGGGAAAATGACGAGAACGCGGCTGGCGGCTTTTTTCAACAGCCCCTATCACAATATCAACTCGGAAACCGACATTCACCGACTCTCCCGGTTAGGCTGG
>JAUIKP010000462.1 GCA_030430725.1 Nitrospiria bacterium | reverse complement strand
TAGCGATCCTTGAAGGCGCTCGGAAAAATTACCTGAGGGTGAGTCAGGATCTTCTCTTTCGAGTAAAGGACAACTTTGTCCGAGCCGAGCGGGCCGCCAAACTGTCCCGATTACTCGAACATGGCGTAATTCCGCAGGCTTCCCTCGCATTGGAATCTTCCATGGCTGGATACTCCGTGGGCAAGGTGGATTTTCTAACCATGCTCGACAATCTCCTCAAGCTTCAACAAGACGAACTCGACTTACATCGTGAGCGAGTGGCCCATGAGGTCGCCTTTGCCAAACTCGAGGAGGCCGTCGGTATTCCATTAACCGGTGAACACCATGAATAAATGGCCACAAAGTCCCAAGCCTTCAGAACACTCTTCTCCAACGACTACACCTGCGGAGAAGCAGAATGTTCATCAGGGATCACCACGCCAACATTCGTCTCAGCGGTTCTTAACGATTGCGGTGTGGATAGTGGTGGTTTTGTTGGGTTTGGGAATAAGTGTTTATTGGTTCTCCAATCCGGGAAAAAGGTCAAACCGGGTCGAAGTAGAAGACCAGCCTCCCTCTCACCGTTCACAAGACCAGGATATGGCTTCTTCCCCAACCATATCAGAGCACGAGGGTATGGTCATGCCCTCTCCTCCGGGTGCGCCAAACAAAAAGCTCGAAGCGCCGGAAACCGTCATGGTGAGTGCCCGAAAACAACAAATGATGGGAGTGAGAACAGAAAAAGCAAAAATTGTTCCCCTTACCCATTCCATCAGGACGGTCGCCCTTGTGGCCGTCGATGAGCGGCGGCTGGTTCATGTCAACATCAAACTGGAGGGTTGGGTAGAAAAACTCTATGTCCAGTTTACGGGAGAAAAAGTCCGGAAAGACCAAATGCTCTTTGAAATTTATAGCCCCGAGTTGGTCTCATCCCAGGAAGAATACTTGCTGGCCCTCAAGGCCGTTCGTACCCTAGGGGCCAACGAGTTTCCCGAAATAGCCGAGAGCGCGCATCGGGTGCTTCAATCGACAGAGGAGCGCTTTGCCCTTTGGGACATTACCCCTGATCATATTGTGGACCTGGAACGAACGGGCAAGGTTCTCAGGACACTCCCTCTTCATTCGCCAATTTCGGGGTATGTCTTAAAAATGAATGTTCGTGAAGGCGAATACATCACCCCCGCCACCGAAGCTTACACCCTGGCCGATCTTTCCAATATCTGGGTGCTGGCAGACCTGTATGAGTTTGAGATCCCTTTTGTGACAGTAGGTCAAAAAGCCCAAATCACCCTCCCCTATTTTCCCAATGAAATATTCAAGGGAACGGTGACCTACATTTACCCAGTCCTCGACCCTAAAACCCGGACCGTGAAGGTGCGGTTCGAACTGCCCAATCCCGACTGGAAACTCAAGCCCGACATGTTCGCGAATGTGAATATGCAAATTTCGTTGGGGGAGCGGCTTGTAGTACCCAGCACAGCCGTGCTGGATTCGGGAACGAGACAGGTCGTGTTTGTGGATGAAGGCCGCGGAATCTTTGAGGCCCGGAACGTGGCCTTGGGGGTACGGACGCGGGATTGGTACGAAATCCGGAAAGGCATCAAGCCCGGAGACATGGTTGTGACGAGCGGCAACTTTTTGATCGATTCAGAAAGCAGCCTCAAGGCGGCAACCGGCATGATGATGCCGGGCATGGACATGGGTTCGAAAGAAAAGGCCGACCCTAGTTCGAAGGAAAGCAGGCCATGATCGAAAAGATAATCGGGGCCAGTGCCAGGAATGGATTTCTGATCGGACTCATGGTGGTGTTTTTGACAGCCTGGGGCCTCTGGGCAGCATTTCATACCCCTCTCGATGCTATTCCGGACTTGTCGGATGTGCAGGTCATTATTTTTACCGAATGGCCAGGACGAGCTCCCCAGCTCGTGGAAGATCAAATCACCTATCCCATTGTCACCACCATGCTGGGCGCGCCAAAGGTTCAGGTCGTGAGGGGATTTTCATTTTTTGGCCTCTCCTTCATCTATGTCATTTTCGAAGATGGGACGGACATGTACTGGGCTCGAAGTCGCATCCTGGAGTATATGAACGAAGCACTCAAGTTTCTTCCCGAAGGCGTCCTCCCCACGTTGGGACCTGATGCCACAGGTGTGGGATGGGGATATGAATATGCGGTGGTGGATAAGACCGGCAAGCATGATCTGTCGGAACTCCGCACCCTTCAAGACTGGTATATCCGCTACTGGCTAAAGGCCGTACCAGGTGTATCTGATGTTGCAAGCGTGGGAGGATACGTGAAGCAATACCAGGTCAATATCGATCCAAATGCCATCCTGGCGTATAACCTGCCGCTCGATACAATTGTGAGTGCGATCCGGATGAGCAATAACGATGTCGGCGGCCGAGTCGTGGAGTTCACCGGGCGGGAATACATGGTCTGGGGGCGAGGCTATGTTCAGTCAGTAGAGGACCTCAAACAGATCGCCATTGGTACCGATGCGAAGGGCACACCGATACTGCTCAAGGACGTGGCACGTATTGAGCTGGGTCCGGATATACGGCGAGGGCTCGTTGAACTGGATGGCGAAGGGGAAGTGGCTGGCGGCATTGTGGTCGTTCGATTCCAGGAGGACACCCTGGGTGTCATTGAACGGGTGAAGGCGAAAATTCAAGAAATGGCCACGGCGTTACCTGAAGGCGTTGAGATTATTCCCACCTATGATCGATCTGAATTGATCCTGCGATCAATCGAGACACTCAAGGAGAAGCTGATCGAGGAGAGCATCATCGTCAGTCTGGTGACGATTGTGTTCTTATTCCATTTTCGGAGCGCTCTGGTGGCAATCCTGACACTCCCCGTGGCGATTCTCATGTCAATCACGGCCATGTACTACCTGGGGATCAGCTCAAATATCATGTCGCTGGGGGGCATTGCCATCGCCATCGGCGCCATGATCGATGGCGCCATCGTGATGGTGGAGAATGCCCATAAGCGGTTGGAGCATCCGGGGGACAACGCCGATAGGGCCTCCGTGATCATCGACGCAGCCAAGGAAGTGGGGAAACCGCTCTTCTTTTCCCTCCTGATCATCACGGTATCCTTTCTGCCGATCTTTACCCTTGAAGCCCAGGAGGGGCGATTATTCCGGCCATTGGCGTTCACCAAGACCTTGGCGATGGGGTTCTCCGCCTTCCTGTCTATCACCCTTGTGCCCCTCCTCATGGTGCTCTTAATCAGGGGCAAGATCGCCCGGGAGGACCAGAATCCCCTCTCCCGCCTCCTTATTGCACTCTATCGGCCGGTCGCCACTCTCG
>JAUIKP010000461.1 GCA_030430725.1 Nitrospiria bacterium | reverse complement strand
TTCAACGTCGCCCTGATGTGCAGGCCACGTTTTACCAGGTCCAGGCAGCCGATGCGCGTGTCGCGGCCGCCATTGCCGAACGGTTCCCGCGCATTGATCTTGCCGGGTCGATAACCACAAATCTCACCCCGACCCTGACCAGCGGATCCTTTGCCGCCGCTCCGGGAGGACTGTTTGCCAATTGGTTGGCCACCGTATCGGCACAAATCGTCGCACCGATTTTTAATGCGGGGGCAAGGGCGGCGCAAGTCGATCTCACCAAAGCCGCTCGTTCTGAAGTCCTTCATAACTACGAATTCACGGTCCTTCAAGCCTTCCAGGAGGTCGAAAATGCCCTGATTCGTGAAACACAACAGCGGGCAAAAACTTCCAGTCTGGAAGATCAGTTTCACATCGCCACCCAGGTGATCGAACGCCTACGAGCCCGTTATCTCAATGGGGCAACCGCCTATCTGGACGTGCTCAATGCGCTGAACAGCCAACAGGAGCTTGAACGCGAGATCCTGACCGCCCGACGGACACTCATCGATTTCCGGGTTGATCTGGCTAAGGCTCTGGCCGGCGGGTGGCCCATGACGAAACCTGAAATCCGGCAATTATCCATTTCCACCGGATAGGAATTCCTCCCGAAATCGCCCAAGCCATGTCACCCCCCCCTTTTTCCAACATACGACTGATCGTGGTGAAGGCGGTTCTGCCTCTTCTAGTCCTGGCGCTGGCCGGAGGCATTGCGTTTTCGATCGTCCAGACCGCCCCACAACCCGAACGTCATCCTAAACACAGGCAACCCCGACTGGTGGAAACCGTTGAAATCCATGTGACCAATCAGATTCTGACCATCGAGGCCTGGGGACAAGTCCAGCCTGTGCATCAAATCACGCTCCGGTCACAGGTGAACGGAAAGATCATCGCCGTCAACCCTGAACTCGTTCCCGGGGGTCGTTTCACCGCACAGGAAACCATTCTTCGTTTGGAACCGGCGGATTATGCGCTGGCTGTTCGCCAACGACAATCCGATCTGGCGAAAGCCCGCGTGGCACTTCTCCTCGAAGAGGGCAACCAGGTCGTCGCCAAACAAGAGTTCGATTTATTGGGTGCCACGATCAACGATCAGGAAAAAGCCCTGGTCCTTCGTTTGCCGCAGCTTCGCGCAATGAAAGCCGACGTGGAAGCGGCAGAAGCTGCCCTTCAATCCGCGAAGCTCGCGCTGGCCCGCACCGTGATCAAAGCCCCGTTTGAATCCACCGTCGTTCGCCATCACGTGGATCTCGGAACCTATGTAACCACCACCTCCGATCTCGTGACGATTGCGGGAACGAAAGAATACTGGGTCGAGTTAGCCGTTCCCATGGCTCAATTACGTTGGATCAGGATTCCCCTCACACCCGATGAACCCGGGTCCGCCGTCAAACTTTTCCAAGAAAATGTGTGGGGAGAAGGAAATTTTCGCACGGGCCGGGTGGTCCGGTTGCTAACTGATCTTGAACCCAACGGACGAATGGCAAGATTACTGGTCGCCATTCAAGATCCTTTAAATCTTCAAAAACAAAATGCACAACTACCTCCCGTGCTTCTCGGGTCTTATCTTCGCGCTGAAATTCAGGGGGAGGAGGTCGCCCGGCTTGCCAAAGTGGATCGTCGCTGGATCCATGATCAGGACACCGTGTGGCTCATGAATGCAGACAATTCGTTGGAAATTCGTCAAGTCACGATCGCCTATCGTGGCCAACATGCCGTCTATATTTCCGAAGGCCTGGAAACGGGAGACCGCTTAGTGGTCACCGACATTTCCGCCCCGACGAATGGGATGCCCATTCGCTTGAATACCGGCCGTTCGAATACGCCGGGGACTCCCCATGGAACCTAACCTTTCTTCGTTTCCCTCTCACCGGAAATCCGGGCCTCTGGCCTGGATGGTGCACAACCGGATCACACCCAACCTGCTCATGTTGACCTTCCTTCTGGGTGGACTGTTTATGGCCTCCAACATTAAGCAGGAGGTCTTTCCCGAATTTGAAGAAGACACCGTCACCATCACCGTTCCCTTTCCGGGCGCAAGTCCTGAAGAAGTCGAACACGGGGTGATTCTGGCGATTGAAGAAGGAGTGCGCGGTCTGGAAGGCGTGAACGAAATCCGGGCCACGGCCGCGGAAAATCAGGGAACGGTCGTCGTCGAACTCCTGGCCAATGCCAACAATCAAAAAGTCTATCAGGACATTCAGCAGGCGATCAGCCGCATCGTCACATTCCCCGAGGATACGGAAAAGCCGAGTGTCACCTTGGATACCCGTCGTCGCGACGTCCTGACGCTTCAGTTGTATGGTGACGTCTCGGAATGGACTCTTCGTGAAGTCGCCGAGCAGGTTCGGGACCGTCTCTTACAAGAACCCGGCATTACCCAAATCGATCTTGAAGGCGCACGGGCGTATGAAATTCATGTGGAGGTATCGCAAGAAGACCTCCGGGCCTATGGACTGACATTGGAGGCCATCGCACAAACCATTGCTGCTACGGCACTCGACCGTTCTGGTGGAAGCGTGGAAACCTCCAGCGGAGAAATTTTGTTGCGTGTGCAGGAACGCCGTGATTGGGCGTCAGACTTTGCCGACATTCCCATCATTGCCAACCAAACGGGAACGCTCCTGCGCCTCGGGGATATCGCCCACGTATCGGAAGGATTCCAGGAAAGCGAAACGTATGCCACCTTTAACGGGGTACGTGCCATTGGCATCGAAATCTTCCGAGTGGGAGATCAAACTCCGATCGGTGTGTCGGAAAGCGCACGCGCCGCGATGGCCCGTATCCTTCCTGATCTGCCGGCCTCCATCCATTACACCATTCTCAAGGACCGGTCGGAAATTTACTATCAACGACTCACACTTCTGCTGAAGAATGGATTTCTCGGGTTGTTGCTGGTCCTGGCTATTCTTACCCTGTTTCTGGAATACAAACTGGCGTTCTGGGTGACGGTGGGAATCCCGACCTCATTTCTGGGAGCTATGCTCTTCCTGCCGTCCATGGACGTGTCCATCAATATGGTGTCCCTCTTTGCATTTATTATTGCGCTCGGGATTGTCGTGGATGACGCCATTATTGCGGGGGAAAACATTTATGAACACCGACAACGCGGCCAATCCCTCAGTGATGCGGCCATTCAAGGAGCACGGGATATTGCGATTCCCATCAGTTTCAGCATTTTGACGAATATCGTGGCCTTCCTGCCGCTGATGTTCATCCCGGGATCCTTCGGAAAAATCTGGGCGGTCATTCCCGTGGTGGTCTCGGCCGCCTTCATCA
>JAUIKP010000460.1 GCA_030430725.1 Nitrospiria bacterium | reverse complement strand
AGGCCGTGGCGCGGGCCATTATTGCGAATCAACCCGAAATTGTCTTGATTGTCCTCCTGATCGATGAACGACCTGAAGAAGTCACCGACTGGCAGCGCCAAGTCAAAGCCGCCGAAGTCATTAGCTCCACATTTGATGAGCCGCCTCAGCGCCATGCCCAGGTGGCAGAGATTGTCATGGAAAAAGCCAAGCGATTGGTCGAACATAAACGGGATGTGGTGATATTGTTAGACAGTGTGACTCGATTGGCGCGAGCCTATAATACGATTTCCCCTCCCAGTGGAAAGGTGTTATCTGGAGGTTTGGATTCCAATGCCCTGCAACGGCCCAAACGGTTTTTTGGTGCCGCCAGAAATATCGAATTTGGTGGAAGTTTGACGATTCTGGCCACAGCATTGGTTGATACGGGAAGTCGAATGGACGATGTTATTTTTGAAGAGTTTAAGGGCACGGGCAATATGGAAGTGCACTTGGACCGTCGGTTAGCGGATAAACGGCTCTTCCCGGCCATTGATATCAGTCAATCCGGCACGAGGAAAGAAGAGTTGCTGGTTGATCGCGACCGTCTGAACAAAATGTGGATCCTCCGGAAGGTGTTAAGCCCTCTCGGGACCATGGAGGCGATGGAATTTCTCATGGATAAAATTGGCGGAACCAAGAGTAATAATGAGTTCTTGCAATCTATGAATCGATAATTCACAATAGGGGGCTGGTGTTGAGGGCTTTTCCTATTTAGATTTGGAATCGAGAGATGGCGTTGAAGGAGGCAGAATGAAAAAGGGTATTCATCCGGCTTATGAATTTGCAAATGTGAGTTGTGCGTGTGGTATGACCTATCAAACCAGGACGACCGTGGGAGACTTAAAGGTCGATATCTGTTCCAGTTGCCATCCGTTTTTCACGGGTACACAGAAAATTGTGGATGCCGAAGGACGGGTAGAACGTTTCAATAAAAAATACGCCAAAATGGCGAAGCCCAAAACTAAAGCGTAAAGACCTTTTCCTCTTCCTGCTCCCTTGTCCTACCTACAACAATCCTACAGGGGATGATGTGTGTACATGGTGTTGAAGTGGTCCTGGCTTTGGCTGTTCTCGTTCTGTGGTCAAGAAGCCTGGGTTACCCAGCAGCGGCTCCACCTGAATGTTGGCACGGCCCCCTTCCGTTCAGTCCCATCTTTCTATGAAGTTTTCGTATGAGGCTAGCGGTCATGGTTGTCTAGGATAAAGGGTACATGTCGTGTTTTTTAATTTCCTGTTAAACTAGATAAATGCCACCAATTACGAAGACAGAGCTTAAAGAGGGCGGTTTATTTAGCAAATGGGAGGCCATTGCGAATAAATATGATACGCTCAACGATCAGTTGTCAGATCCTGCGGTCTTATCTCAACCGAACCTTCTGGTTGCGCTCACTAAAGAGCAAGCAGAGATTGAGCCCATTGCGCAGTTGTTTGTCGAGTACCGACGGGTCGTCGAAGAAATTGCGCAGACGCGAATGATGGCGGAAGATCTGCAATTAGATCCGGACATGCGCCGGTTGGCCGGTGAAGAATTGCAAAGCCTGGAAAGTCAACGTGAGGCCATGGAATCCCAGGTCATTGAATTGCTCTGTCCGGCTGATGAAGGGGATAATAAAAATTCGTTCATTGAAATCCGCGCAGGGACGGGTGGAAGTGAAGCCGCACTTTTTGCCGGCGATCTTCTTCGGATGTATACAAAGTTTGCCGAGGCTAAGGGGTTACGGGTCGAATTAATGGAATTTCAGGAAACCGGTCTTGGTGGGGTCAAAGAGGCGGTTTTGCTGGTTGAAGGCAAGGGAGCCTTTGGAAATTTTAAGTATGAAAGTGGAGTGCACCGGGTGCAGCGTGTTCCGACGACAGAGGCAAATGGACGAATTCACACATCGACCGCCACGGTCGCGGTGATGCCGGAGGTTGAAGAGGTGGAGGTGCACATTGATCCAAAGGATTTACGGATTGACACCTATTGTTCATCAGGGGCTGGTGGGCAGAGTGTGAATACGACCTACTCCGCAATCCGGATTACACATATTCCGACAGGAGTGGTGGTGACCTGTCAGGACGAGCGATCCCAACTAAAAAATCGAACAAAGGCCATGCGAACCCTTCGAACACGAATTGGTGATGCCGAGCGTGAAAAACAGGAAGCCTCTATTGCGCAACAACGCCGTTCCCAAGTCGGGACAGGGGAACGGAGTGAGAAAATCCGCACGTACAATTTTCCACAAAATCGGGTGACTGACCATCGAATCGGGCTGACGTTGCACAAATTGGATCGAGTGATGGAAGGCGACCTTGACGGGTTAATTGCGGGACTCAAAGCCCAATGACGTCTTTCGTGTAACACCAGTCCGTTTCCTTCAACGGTTCAACGTGCGTGTGGTGTTTGAGGCGCAGATGCCCCCCTTCACTTCCTATACACAGTTATATCGTGGTGCGGTTGAGACGCTGACTCAGGCGGGGATTGCCAACGCCCGCCATGAAGCCTTGTGGATTCTTGAGGATGCTCTTGGCATTCCGCGATTGCAACTGTATGCGAATCCAGGTATGCCTGTTGATGCCGAAGTCTGTCAGCGGGCTGTCGCCTTGTTTCAGCGTCGTGCGTTACATGAACCATTGCAATATGTCATAGGGACTCAAGATTTTTTTGGTTTGGATTTTTTCGTCAAACCTGGGGTGCTCATTCCAAGACCTGAGACGGAATTGCTGGTGGAAGAGGCGATCGGGCTCCTAGGGGCTGACGCGCGGCCGGTGATTCTGGATGTCGGGACGGGTTCCGGATGTCTGGCGATCAGTCTGGCGGTCAACCTTCCTGGCGCGGTGATAATCGCATCAGACAAGTCAGTCTCGGCGTTACATCTTGCGCGAGTAAATGCCATGCGCCATGGGGTTGCGCAACGAATTCTGTGGGTGGCCGGTGACCTGCTTTCCCACTTGTTATCCGGAAATTTAGCAGGTAAAGTGACCGCCATCATTGCTAACCTGCCGTATATCTCCCATGCGGAATGGGAACACCTTTCTCCAGATGTCAAAGACTTTGAACCACGGCTGGCGTTGGATGGAGGGCCGGATGGACTCGATGTGTACCGGCGGTTATTGGATGAATCGCCGGGACTTGTCTCCTCAAATGGATTTATCCTCATGGAAGTGGGAGTCGGTCAGGCTGACCTTCTGTGCCGGGAGCCTTCCCTGACGAATGCGTTTAAGGTGGTAAAGATCCGGCCGGATTCCCAAAACCTTCCACGAGTGGTATGCGTGCAACGGCTTCTTGCGTAGACAAGGA
>JAUIKP010000459.1 GCA_030430725.1 Nitrospiria bacterium | reverse complement strand
CAACGCTTCAGGTTGGGCGTGATGCAGTTCCTGAAGCATGGCTTGAGCAATGGCCCCTTCCTGCCCCTCAAACGGAGATCGAAAGCACCGGTTAAGGTCTTTTCCCTCTGGTGCGCATCGATGAGAAAACACCGGTTCGGTCAAGGCCGCTCCGATCGACCCGATAAAACAGAGCACATTCACCTGCGGTTGTCGGCCTTCCCGGATCCATCGGTGAAGGACGCGCACGCCTGAGGGTTCATTGCCATGTAATAAGGTACAGACGGCGCGCGTGCGGGTGGTATCCATGCCCGGAAGCCAAAGAAAAGTGGGTTCCCCCAGCTTCATCAGAAACTCCTCCACGGTATGCCCCACGTCTTGGCGTGTGGGGGCCTCCCACCTGGGAATAGGACGAACGAGGTTCATTCGAGGTTCAGACTCCAGTGTGAAACGGGTGCACCCGTATGTGCGGATCGTAGATAATCTTCAAGCATGTGCGTGAGAGCCGTGGGACGGTCATGCCCCCGGCTCTCATACTGTGCCAACGCGCGCCATTCATCCGGGTCTCCACGCGACTCCGGATCACATTCAGCATGGTTTGGATTTCTTCCTTTTCCACCCCGCTCTCCTCCAAGCCCTTCTCGGCCACGGGCAACAATTCCCGGGCCAGGTCACACACCGATATTTCGCGCAAACCCTGGCCCGGTTTTCCCGGCCATACTAACATGGCCCCCATCCCACATTCGGCAGCTCGGTAGAAATTCCGGTGCGCATATTCAAACGGAAACTGATGGAGGAGGTGATCGATCTGCGATCGCATGCCTAACGTCAGCCCTATCACAAATGCCGCATTGGCCGCCATATCAATCGGTGTTGGTCCTGAGGGTAGAGATCGAAATTCGACGCGGAAATGTCCGTTCGCACCGGCATCATAAATCGCCCGGTTCCACCGCCAGACGGTGCCCTGGTGCAGGCGTAATTCTTCGAGCTGCGGCAGTTGCCCTCGACTGAGGCATTCCATGGGATCTTCCGAGCTCAACACCGGCAACAAGGGGGAATGAAGCGCCACGGCTTCGGCAAACAACTCATACGCTCCTCGACGGACCCATCCATGGCCAAACGACACTCTGGCGGGTTGATGCCAATCACCTTCCTGGGCTTTTCGACTGTCGATGGCCTGCTTGAACAAGGCCACGCGGGTTTCTTCCCACAGCCGATGCTGCAAAAAAATGGGACTATTCGCTGCGAGAGCCAAGGCGAGGGGCGTGACCAGTTGCGCGGCATTAAAGACGTGAGCGAAATCCTGAGGGTTCACCCGGAGATGAATTTGAAACGAGGTCGTGGCCCCTTCCAGCGTGACATCCGGACAGGTCACCGTTAAGGGCTCGGGTCCATTGATGTGTATCGCAAATGGGCCTTCCCGCATCCGTCGAAGTCCTGCGGAAAGCGCACGATAGCGTGGGAGATCCGACAGCACCGGCGAATCCAGTTCTTCGGCGCAGAGTGTCGGCAGGATGCCAATCGGCGCAATGCGTCCTCCCAATCTTTGCGCACAGTATTCCAATGATTGGATAGCGTTCGCTAACTGCGCCCGGACATGGGAAAAGGGATGGCCCGCCAAGCCGACAGGAGACAAATTATATTCCAAATTAAACCGGTCTAACTCGAGTTGGAGGTGTTCATCATGCGCGCAATTTAGAAGAGTTCGATTAATGGGATAGGCCCGGCCTTTGCTGTTGATAATGGAGAGTTCGAGTTCCGCCCCGATGGAGAGAGGACCGACGCCAAACCCCGGTTGCTCCACCACATGCTTCAGAGCTTTCAAGCTTTGAATCAGCCGTTGCCCGAACCGGGCAAAATCCTCTTCGTCAAATTGGTCGCGATCAATACAGAGACCCATAGTTGTGTTTCATACCTGATTTTCTCGGCAAGGTAAAGAATCCCGGTTGGATAACATGTTATGCGGTGGGATCCCAAGCGAAGGATTAAGGGATAGGCATTCAAGTGATCGGCTTCTGATTTTTCTCCAAAATTCCGAAACACTCCCAGGTCTCTCCAGGGAAGTTGATCGTCATTCGATGAGGGTCGACATAATGGAACGGGTCATTCAACAGGCTTGGCTTTACCTCATCGCCACGCGCTGAAAATGACTGATTCCTATGGGCAAACTTTCCTTCTAAAAACTGATTGCGTTTGACCTTTTTCAATAATTGCTTCCCCTACAACGGGGTATAGGCCCTCTTCCGGTTTCCTCTCATACTGCCCGAGCTTTCACTCCAAAAAAATAACTTTTGAAGAATCATGTGTCCTTACCAAAGAAGGGAATATCTTCGATGACATGGAGTTGGACTAAACCTTTTCGGATACATGTTCGTTCCCTATGGATGGTTGTCGTGTTCCTGGTTCTTCTAAGTGTGCCTGGAAAGGCCAGGGCGGCTCAGGATTTTGTAGTGCTGGGGAATGAGGGAGTTTGGATACGGCATGGAAGTACCGTTCTTAGCGGAGATGTTGGGGTAAATCAGGCGAGCGTCGGTCCTTATCTGAACGGTGAGCAAGAAATGACCCTTGGTCATGATGTTGTGGTTCAAAACAGGAATAGCCAGATAAAAGGGAATACCGTCAGATTGAAACGTGGATCTCAGGTCCAGGATATTGTGGTCAATACGCTTTTAGGACCGGGGCAGATTCTAGGAACCATGGCGACCCCGGTTAAACTCCCACTCGTTTCCGAGATGCCGCCTGTCCCACCGGTTCATCCTGGATCCCAGGACATTGATATTCCGGCGGGAGGAGCCCTTACACTTGAGGCTGGACGCTATGGCCGGCTCAAAGCCCGGCCTGGTGCCATTGTCACTCTTTCAGGCGGTCTTTACCACTTTCAGGAATGGGATATTCGTGAAGATGCCCAAGTTCTGGCGACGAAGGCGGTCGAGATTCGCGTGAAGGGCCGGATCGATACTCGCCGACATACGGTCGTAGGACCAGCTCCGGATGCAGCAATTCTGACGGCGACTGATATCCTGATCATTGGGATTGGGATTAATGGAACAACCAGTGCTATCGATGACTCACCGGAAGCGGTGAAGTTTGGGGAAGGCAGCACGGTGCGTGCGAAGGTCTATGCTCCGAACGGCCTTCTGCGATTCAGAGCCGAAAGTAGGGCCACCGGCGCGTTTGTGGGGAAATGGGTTCGAATGGGAAATCACTCCACAATCACGTTGGAAGGAGGTTTCGGGTTGGGGCAGGGAGGAAATCGTCTCCCAGTGGCTCATGCAGGACCTGACCAGACTGTTCACGTTGAAATGAATGTGCAGCTTGATGGGGCCGATTCAACCGATG
>JAUIKP010000458.1 GCA_030430725.1 Nitrospiria bacterium | reverse complement strand
AAGCGGTCCCCGGGGTGGGACTCAGTTTCACCCAGCCGATTGAGATGCGATTCAATGAACTCATCGCCGGCACTCGATCCGATCTCGCGATCAAAATTTTCGGAGAGGATCTTGAGGTCTTACGCCATCGGGGCGATGAGGTGGCTCGTGCACTCGAACAGGTGCCCGGCGCTGCCGATGTGAAAGCGGAACAGGTCACCGGTGTCCCCAGAATTCGGATCATCGTCGACCGTGACCAAATCGGGCGATACGGGCTGAGTGCCAGAGACGTGTTAGGAATTATTGAATCCGCCCGGGTCGGCCAAACCGTCGGGACCGTCTTTCAGGGGCAACGCCGCTTTGATCTGATTGTCCGCCTTTCTGATGAAACATCGGCCGGGCCGATAGCTCTTGGCAACATCCTTATCCCCACCGCGCATGGTGAACTGGTTCCTTTGTCCCGCGTCGCAACCATTGAAGTAGATGAAGGCCCTGCGCAAGTCAGTCGAGAAAATATTCAACGACGTCTGGTGGTCGAAGCCAATATCCGGGGTCGGGACCTCGGCTCATTTGTCGCCGAAGCCCAACAGGTTATTCACGACCGCATCTTCCTCCCACCAGGGTATTACCTTGAATGGAGTGGACAATTTAAACATCTCCAGGAGGCCTCACGGCGGTTGGCTGTGGTGGTGCCGATTACCTTACTGCTTATCATCGCCATTCTTTCGGTGATTTTTGGAACGATTCGTCCGGCCTTGCTCATATTTCTGAATGTGCCCCTGGCATTGTCGGGAGGGATCCTGTCCCTCTGGATTCGAGGAATGCCATTGAGTATTTCGGCGGTAGTCGGTTGTGTGGCCCTCTTCGGAATCGCGGTCTTAAACGGTGTTGTATTGGTGAGCCATATCCGAAAACTGGAAACCGAAGGGCTTCCAACCCGGGACGCCGTCGAACAGGGAGCTATGGATCGCCTTCGCCCTGTCTTGATGACCGCCCTTGTCGCCAGTCTGGGATTTTTACCGATGGCGGTCGCCACCAGTATGGGAGCGGAGGTCCAACGGCCTCTGGCCACAGTCGTGATCGGTGGTTTGATCACATCCACGGCCTTGACCCTCTTTATCATTCCAGCCCTATACGAGACCTTCTGCCGTTTATCAACACAACCAGCTATACCCCATCAGACTCACACAAACACCACGTCGATCTGAGAAGGATGGCGGCGTCACAAAAAAGGGAGGACATTGCCCAAGCCAAAGGCACCTTACGGCAACAGGAAGCAAGCCTCCTGCGGACCAGACAGGAACTTCTCAAAGGGATCGCCCGGCAGATCCAACGTGCTTAAGCCGCAGCCGCACAATTTGTCACATGCAAAAAAGACCTGCTCCAGCAGGCACAAGAAGCGATACGTATTACCCAGGTCAGCTTGAAATTTGGGCAAGACGGCCTGCGGGATGTGCTGGATGCCCAACGGGTCTTACGGCAAACAGAAGTAGACCCCGCGCGGGCCCGATACGATCTCTCGATTGGCCTGACCGAACTGGAACCCATCACAGGAGGAAACGGACAACCCTGAAATACCATCGGTTATTCCTTCCATTTGGATAGCCCCATCGGATCAATCCATAAAAACTCCTCATGCTGCCCTGTTTTCGCTACTATCTTTTACTTTCCTTGTGTGCTACGATTTTTTAACTCATCGCCCTGGGCTTAGCGTTGAGAGTTCAATTACCCAAGCCCGTAACCGGTGTTGTTTAGCCCGAGAGATTAACTCGGAAGTGTCTGACCTGAGTGGCGTGAAAACAGCGCCCGTGGGCTACCTCTTCCAAATGTTTTACCCTTCTCGAGCATCAGACAATATCATCTTTTAAAAGGAGGAACCCCATGGGTTCAAAATTGTATGTAGGTGGGTTGCCGTATTCAGCGACTCAAGCAGAATTAACCGACCTGTTTTCGGCACACGGCACCGTCGAATCAGCTAACGTCATCAGCGACAAGTTCACCGGCCAATCGCGCGGATTCGGATTTGTGGAAATGTCTACCGGAGAGGAAGCGCAAGCCGCAATTGCCGCCTTGAACTCCACGGAGTTTGGTGGCCGCACCTTGACCGTGAATGAGGCCAAACCCCAGGCTCCACGAACCGGTGGTGGTGGCCGTGGTGGATTCGGTGGCGGTGGCGGAGGAGACTTTGGAGGAAAACGGCGCAGCCGATTCTAACGATTACTCTTTACGTCTGATAATAAGGGAGAGGTCCACAAGACCTCTCCCTTTTTTTATTCCATTCCAGAATTGTAAGGTCCTTATCCTCATGACCTCACCATGATGACGGCAGACAACAGCACCCCCAACCCTAACAACAGGGTCAGTCGGCCCAGCAACGGGGATAATCGGAGTAGAAGCCTTTCGCCAACCGATAATTCTGAACCAGGCTTGTTCTTCAGGGTACGCACTTTTTGTGCCATGATCCGATCATGACTGAAGGAAATCACCGCTAACAGGATCACCAGTATCAGTTTCGTGAGGACAATAGGAGGCCAAGAAGAAAGAGGAGTCCGGAAATTGATCACATTTCCGAGAAGGACAGACCCCGTCACCACCAAAAGGAATAGGGCGCTCCATACGAGCGTTCTGAATCGACGAGCAAGGCTTATAAATCCGCGTTGAGCGGCAAGAGGGTCTGAGTCCTGCTTCAGGAGGGGCACTGCGACAAGAGAAAGGAACAGCATTCCTCCAACCCAGAAGGTTGCTGCTATCAGATGGATCCAAACCAGAATTATGTAAAAGACATTCACCCTCGGGATTGTAGCGAGATTGCTGAATCCTCACCAGATAAAAATGTATCCGATCTCGAAATGGGACCAGTTCAACTAGATGGTAAAGTCATACGCCTTTACCACTTCAGACAGGCGAATCGTTGAAACGGCTTCTCCCTAAAATTGTAGCCGGAGCATAACGGATCCAATGAAAACCGAGTGGACTGCAACAACCAAATTGGGAGCATGTGCACCATGAAATCGGTGAGAGGATAAAACATTCCTAATTTAGGCTCAAGGCATCTCAGCGTTGAGCACTCCTCATTCCTCCGTTACAGCTCACTAGTTGCTGCTGTTATCGACTGCAGAATTTCCCTTCCCACTCCCTTTTTGGCCAACCTGGCCCGATCGCAATCTCTTCACCGTCAATGCCCATGCTTCCTTCACCGTAAATTAAAAGGCGAGGCCGACATACGCACCGGCGGTGCCGAAATTATTCGTCGTATCTGTTTGACCGGTGGCGAGATGAAATCGGCCGTCCACTCCAAGATGGATGGCTTTCCAAATCCGATACTGCGCTCCGATGGCGAA
>JAUIKP010000011.1 GCA_030430725.1 Nitrospiria bacterium | reverse complement strand
TGCATAGCGGAATGGTGTGGGCAGCGCGTTCAAAAATTCTTCCAACCGGGACACATTCATTCTCCAACGTGGTGGCAATTGAAACAGGATTGGGCCCAGTTTGCGTCGCAGCACGGTGATGGTCTCGAAGAATCGTGGAATGCTGTGTTCCGGATCTTTCAGCTTTTTCATGTGCGTGATAAACCGGCTGCCCTTACAGGTGAATAGGAAGTTGTTCGGTGTTTCTCTTTCCCACTCTCTCAGGGTGTGGAGGGCGGGAAGACGATAAAACGTGTTGTTGATTTCAACAGTGCTCAAGTGGCGGGCATAAAACGGGAGAAACTCTTCACTGGCCATGCCGGACGGATAAAAGGGTCCCACCCAATGAGGATAATGCCAGCCTGAAGTCCCGATATGGATTCTGCCGATGTTCTTCATGGGTATGCATGTCATACTGGAATGCCAGGTAATAGGCATCAGTTCACGTCGATAGTGCTTATCTCCTTTCACAGCATGCTGCGGACGATGGGTGTGAACTTGTGGGCATAGAAGGAAGACATCCCTGAAAAAAGATGGAATGTTCAAAAAGGTCCGTCTAGCACGGCCGTAGCCGCTTGGGCGAGCGGACCGTATGGAGGAGTAGTGAGCACGGCCAAGTGGCGAGAACGCCGATGGCGGCCTTTTTCAACACTCTCATGGTCTACTCATCGGAAGGTTCCAGCGCCCGGCATGGGCCTAGAACCGTCATGATGATGATGCCCTGACGAAGATCCGCTCTGTTGTGTAACCGGAGTCGACTGGCGGTCCGGCGTTGGGGTGAAGGAACCGGTTCGAAATCTTGAATGTGTGTCTTCGGTTTGGAGGATGGGGTGTGTGTGGGGCTAGATGCCTCACGGTCGACTCTTTCTCCGCCATCATCGGATGGAAGAAAAAGATCCTTCAAGTCCCTGAGCGCCATGTCTCGCCGTATTCGCTCATTCAGCCATCGAATGGCAAGTGCGAGTAACGACAGAAAAAGAAAGACGATAAAAGAAACCAGTGCTTCGATGCTCATGGTCACCTCATGGTTTTGGAGACCCCGGAGATTCCTCCTCCGTACCGGCAATGGCCCCGCGCATAGCCGTATCGGCTTGTACATTTTTCATCCGGTAATAGTCCATGATCCCTAAATTTCCCTGACGAAAGGCTTCGGACATGGCCTTGGGAACTTCTGCTTCCGCCTCGACGACACGGGCGCGCATTTCCTGTTCCAAGGCGACCGCCATAGCCCGCCGTTCTTCCGCTTTGGCTTGAGCAATCTGCTTGTCCGCATTGGCCTGGTCGATCTGCAACTTCGCTCCGATATTTTCTCCGACATCCACATCGGCAATATCGATGGACAAAATTTCAAACGCCGTCCCGGCATCCAATCCTCTTCCCAGAATATTTTTGGAAATATGATCCGGGTTTTCCAGGACGTCCTTGTGGGTGGGCGAAGATCCGATGGTGCTAACCATGCCTTCTCCCACACGTGCAATGACCGTTTCCTCGCCTGCCCCGCCAACCAAGCGGTCGATATTCGCCCGAACGGTTACCCGGGAGACGGCAATGAGCTGAATGCCGTCCTTGGCCACTGCGGTGATACGTGGAGTTTCGATGACTTTCGGAAGGACTGACATTTTGACGGCCTCCAGGACATCACGGCCGGCCAGATCAATGGCGGCGGCGCGTTTAAAGGTCATGGGGATATTGGCCTTGTCGGCTGAGATCATGGCATTGACGACTTTGACCACATTGCCACCGGCCAGAAAGTGAGCTTCCAGGTCGTTCACGGGAATATCGAGTCCGGCCTTGACCCCGCTGATTCTGGCGTTGATCACGGTGACCGGAGGAACGCGGCGCAACCGCATGCCGACCAGTGTGAAGAGTCCAACATAGGCGTTTGAGGCCCATGCCGCGATCCAAAGGGGAATGGGAATGACATAGAGAAAGCCAAACAGGAGTACCAGAACTAAGATTAGGAGTCCAAGAGAACCGAATGCCTGGGTTTCCATTTCCATTATGCCTTGTCCTTTTCTGATGGAGGTGTGGCCAATTGAACAACGACCCGATTGCCATCGATTCGAACGACTTCAAGGGGTTGACCGGCCTGAATAAAGGTGCCGTCGGACACCACATCCACCCGCTCTCCATCAAAGCGGGCAATGCCGGAGGGGTGCAGGTCGGACACGGCGATTCCCTGCTTTCCCAACCAACGATGATCGCCCTCTGGACTCGATTCATATCCCTCTTGAGCCTGCAGGTTGGTTTCCAGGATCAGGCGTTTTCCATACGGGAGGCGGGGGAAATACCGTAACAGGATGAGAGTTGCGATAATGGCCACGAGGATGGAGAACGCCACTTGTCCTAGCGCGGCAAGCGTGGACTCCCATGTGGCGCCGGTGCCAATGAGGCTCAGTCCAAGTCCTCCCATAAGCGCGATGATTCCCAAGATTCCAGCAATTCCAAAGCCGGGAATGAAAAAGATTTCTGCTCCGACTAATATCAGGCCAAGCCCGACTAACAGAAATTCTTCCCATCCCGCGAGCTGGACAAGTCCATGCCCCCAAAAAAACAGGGCAAGACTGATGAGCCCAAGGGCGCCAGGAACCCCAAAGCCTGGCATCCGCATTTCCAGCATAATGCCGAGAATTCCGACCGTCATCAACAAAGAGCTGACCACCGGATGGGTGAGGAACCGCACCAGTGACTCCGCCCATGTTTCCGACACATAGCGAATCTCAGCATCGGCGAGGTGGACAGATTGTAGCACAGCCTCCAGAGAATTGGCGTGGAAGTCGGCAATGTTGGCCTGTAACGCTTCGTTGGTGGTGAGAGTTAACAATTTACTTTTTTCAATCAAGTCTGGAATTTCCACATCCGCATCCACCATTGCTTCGGCAATGAGCGGGGGACGATTCCGTTGCTCGGCAGTTGCCCGGAACTCTTTGCGCATATATGAGACGGTTTTTTCTTCAACCGGTTGGGCGGGTGAACCCGGGAGACCGATCTGCACCGGCGTTGCGGCACCGATGGTGCCGCCGTCTGCCATCGCAATTTTTTCCGAGGCCAGGCTGATAAGCGCCCCGGCAGAGATGGCCCGTTTATTGATAAACGCGACCGTGAGAACTTCGGAGTTCAGGAGCGCATCACGAATCAGCACGGCGGCATCGACTCGACCCCCAAAGGTATTAATCTCTAATATGATGGCTTTGGCTCCGGCCGCGGTGGCTTCGTCTAATACCCTTTGTACAAATGGCGCGAGCCCCAGATCGATGACCCCTTCAATGGGGGCCACAAACACAATGGAGGGTTGAGCGTGGGTTTGGGGCTTGGTGAACACGAAGCAGACGGTCACAAAAACCGCCACTCCCACCATGAAGATATTGACTCTTTCCAGTGGCCACATCGTTCAGTCCCCTCTAAACTATTTTACCCTATCTGGCCCTATGCCGGGCGTATGGATATGACAGGTCCCAAAGCAGGGGAGGAATGATCTGTTCCTTCATGAGAAACTGGGCGGCGTTGAGGGCTTGGGTAATCATGTACGTGCCTTCCTCGTGCAGTTGTGTTCGAGATTTCTTGAGGGCCGTGATGCCCTCTTCCTGGGCTTGGAGGGCGGTGGCGACGAGCACCCGTGGATACACCTTCCATTTGTCGGCATAATCGCCTTTGGCCTGCTTCAATGTCTGCGCGGTCCTTTTGCAAAATACCCTGTCGATCGCAGGCGATGATCTTCTCGGGATCGATTCCGGCCGATTTGCGCAGTCGATAGGTGGCGACATTGGCGGCTCCCATCCCGATCATGGCGATGCGAATGCTGTTGAGGCTTCTCCGACCAGGTTCAAGGCATTCAGCGATCCTGTAAGGATGACGGTGGCTGATCCTTGTTGCTCATCATGCCAGACGGGTATGGTCATGTTCTGCCGGAGGGTCTCCAGGATGCGACAACATTTGGGTTGGGCGATATCCTCGAGATTCATTCCGCCCAAAGAGGGTTCCAGGGATTTGGTCGTCCGATCAGTTTTTCCGGATCGTTGGTGCTTAAGCACAGAGGGACAGCATCGAGCCCTCCCAGGTATCTGAACAGCAGGGCTTTGCGTTCCATGACGGGAAGGCCGGCTTCGGGTCCGATATCTCCAAACCCCCTGCACACGCGTTCCATACGGGACAATAGCAATGCAGTTCGCTTTGTTCGTGTGTTCGCTAACGAGGGAAGGAATTGCGGAAATGGCTTTGCAGGGCTCCACGATGCCCGGCGTGTCCCAAATGGAAAAGACACTCAAATTTCTGATACTGCACGTGGGAAGGAGCTGCACTTTTCCTTTATGGAAGGTTTGGAGAGGAATGGCTCGTTTGGCCGGTTCCCTTGCGTTGGCCAATAATTCTTCCTTATCGAGCATATCCTTCCTCCCTGCGTAAGTGGCGGTTTGGAAATGACAGCCTCATTATACTCCGGCAGGGTGCATTTCCATAGGAAAGGCGCGATTCTTTTAGGTGTATGAATTTTCCCCGTCAGCCATTGGACGAACCATGCGTCCTTGGAGATAACTCTCAATCAGCCTGTCATCCTGACCCGATGGCGAAGGATCTGTTCGGATGGATCCCCGCTCCGGACCGCGGGGATGAGGGAGCAAGGCTGTCATGCCGGACATGTTCAATCGGGCATCCACCTTCCTCCGTCATTCCTGCAGTCGTTGGCAGCAATCTCTCTTCTCGTTCCTTCGGATGGATCTCCGCTAAGCATCAATGGGTAGGATGAAAGAAAGAGGGATAAGAGTTCAGAATTCAATTCATCCGGCATTGTCCGATAAGTGAAATGCAAACCGTTAAATGTTATGTGACCGTGATCGTGTCAATGCCATCTTGAAAGCTGACATCAGTGTGAAACGCACGACATTTTGTCCGGATTGAATGCTGAAGCCACGGGACATCTGATCCGGTGGCACGGTGAACCTGGAAATTCTCAATTCGGATTGGAAACAAGCGCAGGCGCTCAATCTTCCCTCCCTGTTCTTCCACGCTGAAGAGAAAGGATAAATCATTGCGTACATCCGGATCGATGGCGTAGTCATCGACGAAATCACCGGAGGAATACACAATTACCTTTCCCTGGTAGAGTTCAATGCCCTGCGGGGTGTGATTGGAATGTCCCCAATAGCAGTCCCCTTCTAAGTCCAGGAGTTGGTGGGCCAATGTACGCATCGCTCGAGAAGGTGCTCCCCAGTTTGGCCCGATGTGCGCACTGGTAATGATGAAGGATGCGTGCCGTCGTGCATGGTCGATGACGCCGGCAATGCGTTTTCGATAGGAGGAGCGGAGTCCCTTCGAATCCCAGTCCACATTGTTCACGCCCGGTTGGGATTCTGTCGCTTCCCATTCTGGCTCATTATCCGTCAGGGCGATCACGGCAATCCGGCCTTGTGGAAGATCCAGGAAGGCCGGTGCCAGCGCTCCCTCTAATTGTGAACCCGCCCCGGTGTGCTGAATGCCGGCTTGGTCCAACAGGTTGAGGCAGTTCAGGAGGGCTTCCGGGCCAAAATCCAACACATGGTTGTTGGCGAGGGTGGCGCAATTCACCCGGGCGGCATGAAGAATTCTGATGGCATGCCGATTCGCCCGAAAATGAAATGCCTTCATCTTGGGCTTCCATGGCTGACCACGACTGCTAACCACACATTCCAGGTTGATTAACCGGCAGGCGGCTGACCTGAAGAGGGGCAGCGTATTCCCCCAGATGGTCTCGGGGCCAAGCGAAAGGTTGCTTACGATCCGCTTGTCGACGAGTCGTTCAAGCATGACATCACCGGTTAAGGCAATCTTCATGATGTTCGAATTTCCCCTGGGCTCTGAAATGTAAGAAGATGCCTCTTTTGAATGCCAGGCTGGTGGCTATTGTTTGGGGTAGAGGATTTTTGGTGACAGGCTTAGCAATGATGATTGTACGGGAAAACGAAACCCTTCATAACTGGGGGAATCCCTAGTTGAAGGCCAAGAATGACCTCACTGAGTTGGAACAATGATGTTGGTGATCGGGGAAGGTTGTCTTCGCCCATAACCGTTGGGTATGCCTCCAGGATGTTAGAGAACCATCGTCATTTTTTTGCGTGGCCGCTGAATCCGCAGGAATTCCATAGAGATTATGGTCACCATGTGAAGCGCAAATGACGCAATCAATTTTTCACTAAATTTTCCAGTTGCCGGCGACAACCCGGTTCCCGCAATTTTTTTAAGGCGATGGTTTCGATCTGTCGGATCCGTTCTCGAGTGACCCCTAAGGTTTGTCCGATTTCCTCCAATGTAAATTCTTCGTCGTACCCGATGCCAAACCGCATGCGAAGAATGCGTTCTTCACGTGGGTTCAAGGCTTTAAAGAGGCGGGAGATGGCGGCCTTCGAGCTGTATTCCTCCGAAATCTTTAACGGTGAAGGCGCTTCATGATCCTCAAACATATCTCCGAATGTGACGTCACCAGATTCATCCAACGGGGAGTCCAGGGAAACGGGATCATAGGAGCCCTCCAAGATTCCTTGCACTTTTGCAACAGGTAGCCCGGTGTTTTCCGCCAGTTCTTGAAGAGTCGGCGTCCGTCTCAACCGTTGAGTAAGATGCTGTGAGGTCTTCTTGATTTTTTGGGTAATCTCATAGATGTGTACCGGCCTTCGAATCGTATTCCCTTTTTCGGCAATGGCTCTGGTGATGCCCTGTCGAATCCACCATGTGGCATAGGTACTGAACTTATAGCCACGTGCATAATCAAACTTATCGACCGCTCTCATCAACCCAATGTTGCCCTCTTGGACTAGATCCAAAAAATGTAGCCCGCGGTTGGTGTAATGTTTAGCCACACTCACGACTAATCGCAGATTGGCTTCAACCATTTTGGCTTTTGTCTGATGAACCTGGGCGACGGTCTGTTCAAGGGTTTCACAGGATTGCAAAAATTCCAGGTGCGGCATCAAAATAAGAGACTCCTCGATTTCCCGAATACGTGCCAGAGCTTTTCTGGAGATACTTCCGTGTTGTTTGCGGCGCCTGGTTTTCACGTTCTGTTGGTGAGTGCGAATTTCTTCTTTAATTTGGTGAATTCCCTGAATCAGGGTTTCCTGTACGTCCGGGCGCAAGTTCAAGGCATCGATTTCTTTTATTAATTGTTGAATAGGTTTTTTGAAGGAGGGAGACGTACGAAAATTATCCGGCGCGGAATTCTCTATGGCCAGACGTTGCGCAAAATGGGGCAGAAAACGTTTGGCTAACCGGGCGATTGCATCAAGATGCTTGAGCGTCTTGTGAAAATTGTGTCCTGTCTCGTGTTGGGTTTCGGATGCAGGAGTTTCGCCCTCTGGCCCGGTTGCGGAACTCATGATGACCAGATCACTGACACGGAGGTCTCCTGTGTGCAATTGATCTCGAAGCGCAAGCAGCCGAACAAGGATGATGGGTAAACTGAAAAGGGTTACGATCAGGTTATGAGTCCCCTCTTTGATCTGTTGAGCAAGCTGGAGCTCGGTATCTCGTGTCAACAGCGGAACTCGACCAATGTCCTTCAAAAAGAGAGGGATCGTCATATTGGCGGTGACGGGGTCTTCATGATAGTGATGGAGAGGTTCAGTGAATTCGTCAGGATAGGAGTCCGGCATCCTCTTGGTGGTCTTTCGGCCCCTTTCCTCAAAAGAGGAGCGAACAGTCTGAAATGGGGCTGATAATTCCACGGCCACACCGGATGAATGCATAAGACCATCCTGCCGGAGGGAGTAATGTTTCACGACCCGTTTCTTTTTTCCCGGGCGTTGCAAGGATTGATGTAACAATTCACTGGATGCCATGGTGATCCCGCTTTCTCTTGCGAACAGCAATCATGTGCAACCGAATTGTTCTTGGCGCCTGATATAAATCCTTCCCTCTGGGCATGACACTCTTTCTTCACCACCATATTCGAGACCCCCTGTATTCCGGTCTCTTTTTCACGCTGGCTTCAGATTTGGGTTCGGATTCCGTCGAGCCTTTCCTTCAACTGATCCCTTAATTGACGTGCTTTGGGGGCAACTGAAATTCTTTTTTTTTCCTCTGGTCAATTTTCATTCCGCGGACTTTGAGAATGGTCGCATCAACCGTTTCTCCGCAGTTGAGGCACCTCAACACTTCTAGATGGTAAAATTGCCCGTCGAGATTATAAATGCTATCCCGTACTAACAGCCCTTTACATCGTTGGCATTTCATCATCTCTGTGCCCATCTGTTCAGTTGCCATAAAATTATTTCTTCCCTCGGAAAGGGTCCACTTGAACCTTGACCCAATCCTAGTTATGATAAGTAACTAGTTACAAAAGTAAAGTAGGTACTAAAAAGTAACCATGAAATTGCCCCCCAGTTCCTTTGGATGTCCGCTGGATTCTCTCCTTCGTGTTCTTGCCGGGCCGTGGACGATTTATATCCTTTGCCGTCTGCACAACAATGGAGAAACCCGTTTTGGCCAACTCAAGCGGCAAATGCCGGGTATTTCATCAAAAATGTTGACGGAGCGATTACGATTGTTGGAGAGGGCTGAAATTATCTTTCGTCACCAAGCCCCGACCATTCCTCCCCAGGTGACCTATGGACTTACGACAGAAGGCCGTGAACTCACCACGATTCTTGATCAAATTAATACATTGGCTGGACGATGGCAGGATCTGGAGACCAAAAAAACCGCAAACACCAACATTCAGGGGAAAGAATCCAAAAAAAGAAAAACGGTAGCTCGCTATTCCGGGATTTCCCCCTCAAAAAGGGAAAAGCTGAACGGTAGAGTTCGGTAATCATGGCTAACATCAAGGTTGATTGGCCTTTGTCTTCAACAGGACATGGGAATTACCCCTGGGAATGTAAGCCATTCCGCTTTCCATCGTTTCTGAGTGTCTCCCGCCGAAGAGCTTCCTCACCCAATCACTCGTTGGAATGTGATATCGTTGGTAGGCTCTGCCTATCGTGGAAAGGTGGTCCCCCGCAAACGGACGGCAGGTATGTTGGCCCTGCCCCAGGGGCTGTTGCTCAAAAATTTCGGGAACAGAGGAGTCTTCCGGGTGAAAGAGAACAGTAGTTGATTAAGTCGAAAGGTAGAGACAGGAAAGAACCTGGAGAGAAACGTGTTTCGCTTGTTTTGAAAATCCCCTCAAATTTCGGGTTTTCAAACGTGAATTCCCCTCCTGATTTCAGGAAAGAACGGTAGCCGGTTTAGCTCTTTTCAATACGAACAAAGTGAAAGTTTATTCCTCCGCTGATACCCTGGTTGTCGGGGTCAGACGGTTCATATGTTGCCACGGAAAAATTTTCTATGGGCAACGCTTCCTGGAGAGCCAGGCCGAAATCCTCCAGGGTGGTTACCTCGACAGAATTGATTTCCTTGATGAGGGCCCGCGGTTTTATCCCGGCCAAGGCCGCAGGTTTTCCCCCGATCACCTCAAAGACCACCACGCCGTTTGCGCGCTCTAACCCCAGAAAATCCCGTATCTCCTCGTCCACCTCTCCAACGATGATGCCGAAGTCTTCTCCCAGCTTTAGGGCCTGTTCCTTGGTCATGGCCTGGGGAGCCGGTTCGGCATGAAGAAGATAGGGGGTTCCCAATGAGAAAGCCAGGACCATGCTTGCAATCGCGGCTTGGCCAATGTGAGCCATCATTCCGGCAAGCTGGTGGACCCTGTGTTGGATAGTCGAACGAATCATGTTCATCATTACCTCCCTCTTAGCCGTACAGACTCCTGCAGGAATTGCTTGACCCAAGTATATGAATGTTCCTTCTTGGTCGAATTCAGGAAGAGCGCCGTTTTTCGGCCTACTTTTCATCGGAATCCATTTAGAAGTGGCATCGGTCTACGCCAGAATACCGGGTTCATTCTGGCGGTTAAGCACTCTCCGCAAAGGAAACCGGCCAGGATCATGTTCGTTAATACGTACTGAAAGCTCAGTTCTCCGAAAATTTCTGCCATTGGCAATACCCTTTCCCGTTTTCATGAGACCAACTCGAAATGATAATAATGAGGTGTTTAGACCAGCACCTCTTCTTCCTTAGCTGTCCGGCGACTCTTTTCCATTTGACGGGTTTTCAGCAGAGTGAGATCAACGACATGCCCGCAATTAAGGCACCTTCCCATTTCAATTTCTAGAAATTGCCCGTCCACGTTAAAAACACTGTCTCTCACCATGAATCCTCCGCAGCGTTCGCATTCTCCCATTTTGTCACCTTCAATTAAATGATCAATATTTTTACCTCGATCTTCTTATAAGTTAAGATAAGTAACTAGTTACTAAAGTAAAGTAGTTACTATAAAGTGACTTTAAAATGCATTTGAAAGGATTTCGGATGGTTCAAGGGCACTCCCTGGTGGGTTGGGTCTGGACTGATGGCAACACGCCTGAATAATTAGGTATTATCGAATTTTAGCCCCATGAAATGTCTGGCTCTATCAGGTTTAAGGTCCTTTTGAACTTTGCTGGGGGAAAGAGCGATAGGTGTTCCAAAGACTTGTCGGCTATTAACCCTATCATGCGCTCCCGGAAAAAATGTCGATGTCCAAAAATATTTTTGTTGTCGGGCTGGATGAGTTTAACCTGGCCCTGCTCAAGCCGATCGGGTCGCACAAATCCTATGAATTTCATTCCCTGCTATCGGTTCAGGAGGTGAAGAGGCGGGAACACTACGATCCCGCTGAATTGCTTGGAACCGCCGAAAAAAAGCTGAAGCAGTTTGCGGGGACCATTGATGGAATTGTGGGATATTGGGATTTTCCCACGACCTGCCTCGTCCCGTTTCTGAATCAGAAGTTGGGATTGCCGGGTCCGACATTTGAGAGTGTGTTGAAATGTGAACACAAGTATTGGAGCCGGGTGGAACAAAAACAGGTACTCACGGACATCCCGAAATTCTGTGCGGTCAACCCGTTTGAGACCAATCCACGGTCCATGGTCGATTTGGCTTTTCCATGTTGGATGAAGCCGGTTAAAGCGTTTGCCTCGCAATTGGGATTCCGTATTCATAATGACAAGGAATTTGAGAAAGCCATTGAGATCATCCAGCGAAAAATTTCCCACTTTGCCGAGCCCTTCAATTATTTTCTCGACCAGGTTGTTTTGCCTCCATCTGTTGCGGGTATTGGTGGGGACTGGTGTATCGCTGAATCCATTGTTTCAGGACGGCAATGCACGCTTGAAGGATATGTGTATCAGGGGGAAGTAACGGTCTATGGTGTGATTGATTCCATCAGGGAGCCCAATCGCTCAACATTTGCCCGATATCAATATCCCTCGCAATTGCCCAAACGTATACTAAACCGGATGGTGCACATAGCTCAGAAAATTATGACGCATCTGAAGTATGACCAGGCTCCCTTCAACATGGAGTTCTTTTACGATGAACCCCATGACCGTACCTGGCTGCTGGAAATCAATCCTCGTATCTCTCAATCGCATTGCGATGTTTTTCGAAAGGTCGACGGCGCATCTCATCATGAGGTCATGATTGATCTGGCACTTGGCAAGAGACCTGAATTCCCGCATAGACAGGGAGAGTGGGGGTGTGCGGGGAAAATTTTTCTTCGTGCTCATGCAGATGCGGTCCTGAAGCATGTTCCAGGTGAAAAAGAGATTCAACTGGTGAAAGACCGGTTTCCCGGGACCCTCGTCAATATTCATGTAAAGGAAGGAATGCGACTGTCAGAGTTGCTTAACCAGGAAAGCTATAGTTATGAATTAGGCTATGTCTGTCTGGGGGCAGCGAATGAGCATGAGCTCCTGGAGCGTTCTCGAATATGTCAGGAATATTTGCAATTCGAATATTCTCCCTCTTAGGTTGGAGGCACAACCGCCTCCTTTGATCCTTCATGACAGTCGCGTTGAAAACCGTCACGTCCTTCCGCTATCAAATTCGTGAGATTGAAAACGCCTGGATTCCCATGCCCGATGGGGTTCGCCTGGCGGCGCGCATCTGGCTGCCGGAGAGTGCCGAGGAGAAGCCGGTGCCGGGGATTTTGGAATATATCCCCTATCGGAAGCGTGATGGGACGGCTTATCGCGATTCCATTACCCATCCGTATTTTGCGGGCCATGGCTATGCCTGCGTGCGCGTGGATTTGCGGGGAAGCGGGGACTCCGAAGGGGTGTTGACCGACGAGTATTTGGAGCAGGAACAGCTGGATGGCATAGAAGTGATCCGATGGATCGCTCAGCAACCCTGGTGCACGGGGGCTGTAGGCATGATGGGAATTTCCTGGGGCGGATTCAATGGGTTGCAGATTGCCGCCTATCGCCCGCCGGAACTGAAAGCCATTATTACCGTATGTTCCACCGATGATCGCTATGCCGATGACATTCATCATATGGGCGGGTGTCTTTTGGGAGATAATCTTTCCTGGGCGTCTACGATGTTCGCTTATAACGCCTGCCCCCCCGATCCTTTAGTGGTCGGAGAACGGTGGAGAGAACTCTGGATAGAGCGGCTCAAGGGGAGCGGCCTCTGGCTGGAGACCTGGCTGCGACATCAGCGGCGCGATGACTACTGGAAGCAGGGATCGATTTGTGAAGATTTTTCGGCGATCACCTGTCCGGTGATGGCCGTCAGCGGGTGGGCGGACGGATATTCCAATGCGGTGTTTCGGCTGTTGGCCGGTCTGAAGGTTCCGCGAAGAGGCCTGATTGGTCCATGGAGCCACAAATATCCTCATTTAGGAATACCGGGTCCTGCCATCGGATTCCTTCAAGAGTCTTTACGCTGGTGGGATCAATGGCTGAAAGAGATCGAAACGGGCATGATGGAGGAGCCGATGCTGCGGGTTTGGATGCAGGAAAGCGTTCCTCCCACGACCTATTATGATGAGCGACCGGGACGCTGGATTGGCGAGTCTACCTGGCCTTCCCCTTCCATTGTTCCTCGAAAATATCCTCTGGCGGTTGGGAGAATAGGAGAGCCTGATGAGGAGCCTGTTCCGGAGAATCCTCTCAGGATTCAGTCTCCGCTGAGTGTGGGATTATTCGCCGGGAAATGGTGTTCCTATGCGGCGGGCCCAGACTTGGCCCATGATCAACGGGAAGAAGATGGGGGGGCTCTGGTGTTTGACAGTGCCTTTCTGGAAGAGACCATAGAGATCCTGGGGGCGCCTGTGGTAGAGCTTGACCTGCAGGCCAATACACCCATTGCTATGGTGGCGGTGCGTCTATCCGATGTGGCAGAGGATGATAAGGCGACCCGGGTGACCTACGGGTTGCTCAATCTGACGCATCGAAACGGCAGTGAACATCCCGAGTACGTGAAGCCGGAGGACCGGTATCGGGTTCGGGTGCAGCTCAATCACGTCGGACAAGTTTTCCCGAAAGGGCACCGTCTGCGCCTCTCACTATCCACATCGTACTGGCCTCTGGCCTGGCCACCTCCCGAACCTGTCCGGCTCACCATCTATACCGGGGCCAGTAGTGTGTCTTTACCCATACGACAGTCGGAAAAATTGGATGCACAACTTCCTGCCTTTGAAGCCCCGGAAGGTGCGCGCCCTCTTGCGAAGACGCTTATCGAGCCGGAATATCACAATTGGCGGGTCATTCGGGATTTGGCGAAGGATGAATCGACCTTGGAAGTCATCAACGACAAAGGCGTGTACCGTCTGAATGATATTGACCTGGAGGTACAAAACAAAACGGTGGAAACATATTCCTATCAGGCGGATGATTTCTCATCCGTGAAAGGGGAGACCTGGTGTGTTCGTGGTTTCAAACGGAAAGACTGGGCAGTCAAGACCATCACCCGCACCGTCCTCACTTCTTCTCCCACCCACTTTCATCTTCTCGCCGACCTGGATGCCTACGAAGGGGATAAGCGCGTCTATTGCCAAAGCTGGGATACTACCATTCCCCGCGATTTTATTTAGGTGAGTATGTCGTCGGTGCTAATACGCTTAGGTGCTCCTACGGTACCGAAGGCGAGCGAAGCCGATTACAATAATTCTTTCGCACATCAAGCGGAAAACGGGAAGGAAGCATGTCCGGCCAGTCCGCGCTGATCGTCTATCTGCCTTTCAACGGGTATACACACAATTTCTTCTGGGCCGCAATCTCGCCGATCGAAATTCCTCACCTCTAAGGCGTTATGACTGAGGGGACCGGCAAATAGCCGTTTTCGTTGACTCCAGCGGATTTACCAGGGGAGTGTTGAATAATAAGGATGTTCAAGGGCAAATTTGCGCAGGATGAGATTCCTCATCAAAGGCTACGGGTCGGTTCAAAAAAGTCCGTCCAGCAAGGCCGCAGCCGTTTTTACGCGCGGAGCGTACGTTTCGTACGTGAGCACGGGAAAATGGCGAGAACGCCGCTGGCGGCTTTTTTCAACAGACCCACCAGGGAAAAGTTGAATGAGCTGATGGGAATGGCGTCCAATGTCACTCGCCATGATCTCTCTCTTATAGGAGGTGGCGGGGTTGAGCCAAGGCGCAGAGTTTCTTGTAGAATAGAGGATGACCATGACCTATCGCATGTGTCGATGTCTTCCAGGTCCGATTGATGGAGAGGAAGAAAACCGTATCTCCCCACGACCTTGGGGCTCATGCAACCGGCATCGGCGATAGATTCGACTTCGGATAGTATTCGGAAAATGATTCCGCCTCTCGGGGATACCGGGGCCAGAGCCGGAGGACGTAGAGAGATGAGATTGACAGAATTCCGGGGGATATTCGGGTATGTTTATTTCATAGAAGATGAAAAAAATATTGTGGAGGGTCATTCATGAAAGAAATCATTCATCATACTGATTACATCAATTGGGCCGAAATTCGGGGATTTCCCGGTCCGGCCGACGGAAAAATGTTGCGTGATGATCCATCGACGGGAGCCAGAGCCATGCTCGTACGAATTCCACCCGGAGGCGAGATTATCCCCCACGGGCATCGCGGGATCGTCCAACATTATATCCTGAAGGGGCAGTATGAATCGGATGGCAAGCTTTTTGGCCAGGGCTGTTATCGAATGATACCTGCCCACAGTGATGTCCCTCCGATGACTACGGAGGATGGAGTGACAATCTTAATGATATACGATCCCGTCACCTAATGAATCTGAATGGCTCCTCCCGGACGAGTCTGGAAATAGATGCCCAAGCCTTTTGTCAATGTGAGTTGACACTCCTGAGAAGGGCAACCATCTTTTCATGTCCTCGGGATGAACATCAAAATTGAGCAATCTCGATGCCAAAGCCGAATAGGATTCTGATTGAGATTGTGGACCATATGGAAATTCAAGAAACAGAACCTCAGGTTGGAGGAGGGCATTCTTAACGATCAGGCAGACAGAGCAGATTGATGATGGAGAGAGGGATCATAAAAAATAGGAAAAATGTGGCACTACTCTACACCCGGACCTTTTAACCGAAGGGAATTACGGCGGAAGGCCAAGTGATTCACCCGAAAGAAGTTCGAATGGGCCGGTCATTCTCCTCGCACAAACGGTTACCGTTCTTCTCGCATGTCGACCTTTTCCAAAAACGCCTCAAGTTCGGAATTAGCGTAAATGCCATAGGCATCGACGATGGTTCCTCGCAGACCGTCATGGGTTTCGATGGCATACACCACCGACTCATCATCGGGATCACTGACCCCTTCAAACCGATGATGCTCACGAATTGTGAGTTCTTCCGGTTTGAATGTCTTTCCGCTTTCGACAGCACAAAAGGCATGGTGAAGAAAGGCAAGGTTGGTGGTGTAGCCCCGGCTTCTTAATCCCTTTAACGCCTCGGTCATTGTCATATATTCAGGATGCGACATGGTGTCTATGGCTCCTTTCTCTTTGAGTCGGTACGTGAGAGAGTGGTAACCCCGTCCGTGGTTAACTTTTTCGGATGATCCCGGAAGTTGGAATACCGAAGCCCGTCATCCGTTTCGGGGAAAACTGCCGAGCCCACCGATGAGCGAGTGGAATCGATGAAGCGAATTCCCGTCGGGAATTTACGGATCATAGTAAAGGACAAGGCCTTACCTTTTTTCAGAACGCTTCTCTAAGGTCTGTTCCATTTCCAGAATTGTGAGGGTGGTTTTGAGGACGGCATCGGGATTCAGGGAGATGCTGTCGATGCCCTGCTCCACAAGGAACTGCGCAAACTCGGGATAGTCACTGGGGGCCTGGCCGCAGATGCCGATCTTCCGCCCTTTGGTTTTCGCGACCTTTATGACCTGGGCGATGAATGTTTTGACTGCGGAATTACGTTCATCAAACACATGGGACACGATTTCTGAATCCCGGTCCACGCCAAGCACCAGTTGGGTCAGATCATTGGAACCGATGGAAAACCCATCGAAGATCCCGGCAAAGTCTTCCGCCAGAATCACGTTACTCGGAATTTCGCACATCACATAGACTTCCAGGCTCTTGTCGCCACGCTTCAGTCCGTGTTTGTCCATCTCCTCGAGAACCTTTTTGCCTTCCTCAACTGTCCGGCAAAATGGAATCATAAGCTTCACGTTGGTGAGCCCCATCTCCTCCCTGACTTTTTTCATGGCCTGACATTCCAAGGCAAAGCCCTCCCGGTAGCGGGGATCGTAGTAGCGGGACGCGCCACGAAATCCGAGCATGGGATTCTCTTCGGTCGGTTCATACTCCTGGCCGCCGATTAAGTTTGCATATTCATTGGATTTAAAGTCGCTCATCCGGACTATGACATCTTTTGGATAAAACGCAGCCCCGATCATGCCGACCCCTTGAGCGAGTTTGTCAATGAAGTATTGTATTTTGTCGGGATACGCAGTGGTGAGACGATCAATCTCAGCTTTCACGGCGGCATCCTTTATTTGGCCATACTCCAGCAATGCCAAGGGATGGATTTTAATGAAGGTGCTGATAATAAATTCCTCGCGGGCCAGCCCGACGCCGTCATTGGGAATGCCGGAAAGCGAAAAGGCTTCCTCAGGATTTCCAATATTCATCATGACTTTGGTGCGGGGATGACCTAAATTTTTTAGAGAAACCCGTTCGACATCAAATGGGAGCCGGCCTTCATAGACGAAGCCGGTATCACCTTCGGCACAGGAGACCGTCACCGATTGCTCGTTCTTGAGAGCGTCGGTCGCCCGCTCTGCCCCAACGATAGCCGGAAGACCGAGTTCCCGACTGACGATCGCCGCATGGCAGGTTCGTCCTCCTCGATTGGTCACGATGGCCGACGCTTTTTTCATGATCGGTTCCCAGTCTGGATCGGTTTTGTCCGTAACCAGGACGTCTCCATCTCGAAAGTCTTGAAGATGTTGGACATGGGTGATTACCCGAACCGGGCCCTGACCGATTTTCTCTCCCACGCTCCGGCCTTGAATGAGAATCTGTCCCCGCTTGGTGAGGTGATAGGTTTCCATCACATCGGGATCTTTTCTGGACTGAACCGTTTCTGGCCGGGCTTGAACAATAAACAGTTCTCCCGTCTGTCCGTCTTTGGCCCATTCAATGTCCATGGGACAGGTTCGGCCATTTTTCTCGCTGTAATGGTTTTCAATGAGGCAACCCCATCGGGCCAATGTCAGAATTTCCTCATCGTTCATGGCAAAACGGTTTCGGTCATCGGGGGAAACAGGCACGTTTTTGACCATCTTGCTCCCCCCGATATCATAAATCAGTTTGAATTCCTTGCTTCCCGCGATTTTATGAAGAATGGGCTGAAACCCCTGCTTGAGGGTGGGCTTAAAGACATAGTATTCATCAGGATTGACGGCGCCTTGCACGACATTTTCTCCAAGCCCGTAGGAGGCGTTGATCAGCACGACATCAGGGAATCCCGTTTCCGTATCAATCGTGAAGAGCACGCCAGCTGAGGCCAGATCGGAACGCACCATTTGTTGCACGCCGATAGACAGGGCGATTTGGAGATGGTCGAACCCTTTATCGACTCGATAGGAAATGGCCCGGTCGGTGAACAACGACGCAAAGCATCGCTTGCAGGTTTCAAGGAGGGCCTGATGGCCCTGCACATTGAGATAGGTTTCTTGTTGTCCGGCAAAACTGGCATCCGGTAAATCCTCCGCTGTCGCGCTGCTCCGTACGGCGACGTCGGCTCCTTCGGTTGATTGGGTACTCAGTCGGTCATACGCCTCTTTGATGGCCTGTTCCAGTGCCGGAGGAAGTGTGGCTCCAATAATCGCCTGTCGGATTTGTCGCCCGCGTTGACGGAGGTTGGGGATATGCCCGGTATCCAGGTCGCCCAGGATCTGTTGGATTTTGGTGTCGAGCCCGGCCTCACGAAGCACATAGCGATAGGCCTCAGCCGTGATGGCGAAACCGTTGGGAATCTTGACCACCTGGGGAGTGAGCTCCCGG
>JAUIKP010000457.1 GCA_030430725.1 Nitrospiria bacterium | reverse complement strand
TTCAAGTCTACAATCAAGAGTCTTATTGAACAACGAAAAAATCGTGCAAATTAAAACCGAAATTGGGAAGCGAAAGTGTCATGATGATCTTGGCCTGACGCGGTATGCTGGCGCTGTAGGAGTTTTGGACAGCGTTTGAAGGCTTTGAGGGGTAGTCAATCCTTCAGTTAGGAAGTGCATCCTGAAGATCAGAAAGGGAGACCTCTATACCAACCCTCGTTCATTTTAACAAGGGAAGGCATGAGAAGAACGACGGTAAAGGGTGTGCTGGCCCGGTCTGATTACTTCGCAAGTCTGTATGACAGATTGCCGTATTATTCAATCTAAAAGTCTATGTTGCGGGAAAATGGTACGAGAACAGACTTTTGATGTCATCGGTCAAAAAATCGCCTGGCTGAACAGGGTCACACTATTCCCCACGGTGCCTGCCCCCCATCCAAATTGGGTGGCTAATGCTCCGAGCGGGGTTATCGGGTCATGTTCATAATAGACCTTTAACACGGTAAATTGTTGTACTATTGCACCGGTGCCGGGAACATACACCAAATAGTCGTAAAGATTTTGCGGTAAATCACAATTCGGAAGTGCTGGAGCTGCTACACCCGAGCTGTTTAATCCTCCCTTGTCAACGACTGTACAGGTGGGGTTATTGTTCGCGACGGTCCCAGCGGTGATTTGGGCTAAGTAAATACGGTATTTGGACGGCTGGTTTTTAAAATCCAGTGCATTGTCGGTTGAGCCGAGAAGGTCCATCATGTTCTGGTTGGTCGTCAAATTTCGCGAGGCGAGGCTTGCACCTTCCCTCGCAAGCTGTGTGAGAGCATTGCGTTCGTTGATGATGCTTCCATATTCGACGATGCCAAATGCGACGAAGAGAAAAATCATGAGGGAAAAGGCGAGCTCGACGGAAGCGGTTCCCCGTTCATTTTGCCCAGGCTGTAATAGGGATGCCATCATGAGCCGCCTCCCAAAATAAAATTTTCATTGCGATAGGTCCCCTCGGACGACATGACAATGGAATCTCCTGGTCCAAATAATCCACCAATCAATTGTGTGAAAAATTGATGGGTGAAATTTACCCGGACTCGCATAAACGCTCCTGCACCACCGGCGCTAGCGGTTGCTACGACAGCCGGATCGTCGGGGTCGGTCCAATCGGCATCGACGGGGAAAATGAAAATTTGCGACGGGTCGATATCCATGACTGCTGAGGCGCTTTGTTGAATGGCTTGTTTTATTGAATTTTCACGGGATAAGGCATTCCCATTGCCATCGACTGAAGTCGCACCAACAGTTCCAATACGAATGCCCTCTCGTACTGCAGACGTGAGAGTATTCTGGTGCACAAAAAACCAACCCATTTCCGCTACGGCGAGGAGAGCGATGAGAAACACCAGCATGGTCGCTCCCACTTCCACAGTCGAGATTCCCGATTCGGTCTGGCAAGGAGACACCAGTTTCCGAAAAGACCTGATCAAACTGTTCATTGGGGAACCCTCCTGCATGGTGGATTTATCATCCCGGACCCGCGAGTTGTGTCTGCAATCGTGTGGCATCGTGGTTGCCTAACTAATGAGGACAAGTTTGAGAATATTGGCAATTTGTTGGAAAATCCCTTCAAGCTCTGATGAATCCGGGGTGTAATAAACAAATTTTGGCCCACTGGAGAGAGCACTCAAGAAGTTTTGGTCTATATTCCCCAAGCCGATGGTATAAATTTCAATTCCGTTGTTTTTGATGGCCTGTGCATTGTCTATGGCCATTTGACGAACCAGGTAGTTCACATAGTCTCCCAAGGGTGTGGGATTGTTCATTCCACAGTGTTCAGTATCCATCCCGTAAGTTGGGCCAAAGCTATTCAATCCATATGTGCTATCTTGGAAAATGTCCCATTTGACCGAGTAATACCATACGCCACTAATCTTTTGTGGGGAACAAGATGTTCCTGTTTTTTTCCCATCCCCGGTAAAATTGATTCTAACCGAATTTTCGTAAGATGCCTGTGGATTAGGATATCCCATATAGGAATACACACTGGCATAGCCTCCGTCCAAAGCCGCCACTCCATCAATATTCACCCCTTCATGTTTAAACTGGCCTCGGAAGGCTGATGGATTTCCATCCGAGAAAAAGATGACAACTTGTTTGGTCCGTTCATTTGGGGGAACCCCGGATTGATCGGACCAGGGAAGGGTCAGGGCTTGGGCTAACGCATCTTCCGCATTGGTTCCCCCACCGGCACTCAATCCGTTAATGGATGACGTCATGGGAGAAACGTACCCATGATCCATAGGAAATGGTTTTTGGACACCTGTGGCAAAGGTCAATAATGCGAATCTATTGTCAGCTTGTTGATCGGTGAAGTTTTCTACAAAGCTCTTAGCCCCATCTTTCAGATCGCTAATGGGGCTGCCTCCCATCGACCCCGACACGTCAAGAACTAAGGCGATTTCCGCGTTACGAAGTTTTGCGGATCCGTCGGCACCAATAGCGGTCGTGTCGTGGCCTCCCCCAACCACTCTCGAAAGTGAATTGATGGAGTTCGTGTTACCTTGCACCGTTACTTTTCCGTTTCCGTCGTCGGAGACCACAAACGTTGGTGTGTCAGTCCCTAACAGTCCTGGAGGGAAGTTGGCTTGAGCCACTTGTTCGACAAACCCGTGTAGGTCCGTAATATTAGGATTGTTCACATTCTTGGCTCCCGCAAAGGCTGCCCCATCAATGGCTTTACTCATTTCTCCCTGGATGGCATACCACCGTCCGACTTCAATGCCCAGGGCGGCAAATCCAAACAGGACCACAACAGCGATGCCGGTAATCAGGATGTATGCCCCCTGTTGGTTACGTAACGGACTCTGTATCCCCTTGATTGAATTGCGTCCCATTTTCCATGTCTCCCTGGATAAAAGGATCAATAACCTCACAAACCTCCCACCAACTGATTTATTTTTCATTAATACAAGGCGGAGGTTCTTTGGTAGGAGAATATCGACTGAAAATTGAAAAACTTGCCAATTGCAAATAATCTACAAACGGTTGGTTTTCTGGAATTTGTGTGTCGTTATGATAGGAAGGTTGTACTTTTCGAAAATTGCAAACAGGTCTTTTGGAAAAAACGTTGGTCTCCTGTCCCTTGATCAGGGCCAATTGTGGGCATCTGATTTCAGGAGATGAATCAGATGTATGAGATGTATGGATTGAGGAGATGAAACAGCTTTGAATGGGCCTTAAGGATTTGTAAGTGTCAACGAGTGAAGCTCATGAGCCTAAGGAGGAGAATATGAGATGAGGAAGATAATAGGGTGGATAGCAAGTGGTTCGGCAGGAGAG
>JAUIKP010000456.1 GCA_030430725.1 Nitrospiria bacterium | reverse complement strand
CCAGCCGGCTTGGACGATGCAGCCAAGAGATGTGCCCCGTGGGTCTTGCCATGGGTTGCGCTTCGCGTACCTGTGGCAATTCTGCGAGGGCCAAGCAAATATTCCGAGCGACCGGGAACCATCGTAGTGGCCGGGCTTCAACCCTGGGCCGATTACCTGCCCCGTCGCTTCTTTGCATGTGCACCTCGGCGAGAGGTCGTTGGAGCCGTGCCTGTATGGGCCCTTCCTTCGTTTCTAAACCGTTTGGCTGCCAATGTGGACATTATTGTCGCGCGCGTCGATCGTGTCTCTGCCCGCCTCTTCTTTGAGAACGGTTACCTTGTGGTTCCCGAAAGCATCGGCTGTCGACTGTCACTGCCGGTCGATTTTGACAAGCTTGCACATGCCAGCCGCAGCGTAAAGGAAGATTTGGGTACGCTCCGGCGCGAGGGTTTCACGATGGAGGTCTCACATAGGGAGACAGACTGCGAGGTGTTTTACTCATCAATGTATCGTCCCTTTATCCAGAAGCGGCACGGAGAGTTCGCTGTGATCCATAACGTGCATCAGCTCCGTCGAAAATTTCGTCGTGGGGGTCTCATCTGGTTGCGGCGGGGCGACCATCGCATTGCCGCGGCGCTATTTGAGCGAGAGGGTGACGTTTTCCGTGGAGTGGCTTTGGGAATAGCAGGGGGGGATCTCACGTTGATGAAGCAGGGTGTCCTTGCGGCACTCTACATTTTCGAAATCAAGTGCGCTGAAGAGTGGAGATGTGCAAGCATCGACTTCGGTGGCACCCCGCCGATTCTCAATGACGGACTTCTTCGCTTCAAGAGGAAATGGGGAGTCCAGCTTATGGATGAACACCAGACTCCCTTTGACTACCTGGTCCGCTGGGAGCGACCGAATGAGCAGGTCCTCGATTTCCTTGCTGACGTGCCCGTCATTTTCAGAAACCACGGTCACCTTGCTGGGCTGACCGCCATTCGACTCAATGGTGTAGTCCAGGCGGACCAAGCGTCTATGATGCATCGCTCGTTGTGGATGGCAGGGCTGCAGCGACTCTTTGTGGCGATGCCAATCGGATATGGTTCACAGGAGGTGGGTGCGCTTTCCGGCCAGGATAGGGGCGGGATACCTCATGTTGACGATACGGAGTTCTGTCGTTTTGACCGGATTCTTTCTACGTTAGGGGGAGTCAGCCGGGATCGTCAAAATCGCATCAAAATCCCAAGAATACGAGGTGATTGATGTTTTCCGAATATCGCGCAATATTCAAAAAACGAGGCCATCTATATCATCAAGCCATGACCCTGTACCCGAGTGCTCGTGCAGAAGAATTCCTTCATATCGTCCGTAGGGCGGACATGAAAGATGGAGATATCGTTTGTGATATTCCTTCCGGCGGAGGGTACTTAAGTCACTTCGTGGATCGGACTACGACTCTTTGCCATATCGAAACCTCAGAGGTGTTTGCCGATCTCTGCAAAGCGAATGGCATGCCCCACGTGTTGCTTTCAACTCTGGAGGATATTCCTGTCGGGACCGGGGCGGTGGATAAAATTATCAGCCTCGCGGCATTGCACCATGTCGATGACAAGAGCCGGTTCTTCTCAGAGGCCTATCGAATGTTAAGAAAGGGAGGGACGCTTACCATTGCTGACGTGCAAGCGGGGTCGGCTGTTTCCGAATTCTTGGACGGTTTTATCAACGAACACAATACAATGGGACACAAAGGGACTTATATCTCCGCCGAAACTCAAGATGAGATCGAACGATGGGGGTTTACTATGAGGGAGTTTTCGTTGATCCCCTTTCACTGGGTGTTTGATTCTCCCTCGTCCATGGGACGATTTTCTCAACTGTTGTTCGGGATCGATAAAGCAGACTCTGCCCAGGTAGTAGAAGGTATCCGCAAGCACCTGAGCTATGATTTTGATAGCACCGCGTGTCGCATGAACTGGGAGTTGTTATTCCTCAATGCAAAAAAACCCTAGACAGCAATCGTGCCCGGCGATATTGGGTGTCTGTTAAACAGGCAATAGCTTGGGTAGTCGATGCTGCGAAGGAGTAAAAAGATTATCTTATGCCAATGTCTGATCTTTGATGATTTATTAGAACATGAAGTTTAGAACGTATTTCATAAACCGCGGGCAAGAAACGCCCAACCGGTTCTGTGTGAGAAAGGTTTTGGCACCTATCAGGGTATCCCGCATGCCATATGACCCGCCACTTCATGATTGTTCGAGTATTGAAGTCTTGAAAGGGATTCTCGATGGCATCATGACTCAGGGGAAGAGACTGCGTCGATGTGCATGGAAAGTTGAGGGATGACAACCAACTGGTCTGCACGGTCACTCGAGGTTCCGAAGTCATACTCGTGGTCCCTGGTGCGCTTGTGGCAGCTCTGGCGCAACCGTTCTTTGCACAAAGGTCGGTTTGCATGGTGTGTGGATGATTATGGCGGGACAAGGGGATACCGTTCTCCGTTGGCTGTCCGTGTATAACTCGGACCTGTTCGGAATGATTCACCGAGTTAGTAAGGCAGCCACGACCCCAATTCGCATATTTTCCGTTCGGAGGAGGTATCCGGGTCTGTATTGGGGAAGCATTTGCCAAAATGGAATGCATTTTAGCGCCGGCCTTTATCGCTCAGCGGTTCGCTCTTACGTTAGTACCGGGACAGACAATCGTAGCAAAGTCCCACATGACTTGGCGTCCACAAAACGGAATCATGATGCGTTTACACCAACGTGATGAATCCGATTTAATTTCCAACGTCCTCGTTTGAGGACGGTGACCCGTTGATGGACCCGTTGAAAATTCGAGAAAAATCAAAAGGTGATGTCGGTTGAAGCGTTAAATAGCACCATGAAAAAACTTAAAATTCTGTTCGTGATTGATAGCCTGGGCACGGGAGTAGCCGAACGTGACCTTGCTGAAGAATTGCCTCAACTCCTTCGCTTCCACATTGCACCGATCGTGGTAAGTCTTCGTCCACGTGAAGAAGGAGTGCAAGCCTCTCTTCAACGTCAGGGTTTCAATGTGCGAATTTTAAGTGCGCAAAGGTTTCCAGGGCTGTTGTTGGCCTTGCGTAAGATTATTCGAACCGAACGACCTGATGTGATCCAGACAGTCTTGTTCCGCTCCGATATTGTAGGCCGTGTTGCAGGAGTAGGAACCGTTTCCAAGGTTGTCAGTCGGCTCGTCAACGCTGATTACGATAAGATACGATTTCACGATCCGACTATCAGAGCTATGAGGGTTTGGCTGGCTCGACTGATCGATGGTTGGACGGCCCGGCATCTGACTCATCATATTTTCGCGAATTCCCATACTGTAAAGCTGCGGCCATCAG
>JAUIKP010000455.1 GCA_030430725.1 Nitrospiria bacterium | reverse complement strand
GTTAGTCCCGTTAGATTACAAGCGATTGAGATCTCGTTTTTCCATGGCGGTGGCCACAGATTTTATGAGCTTTTCTTTTTCAACCGGTTTAACGAGATAGTCCACAATGCCCTGCTTGAGAAATCCCGTGGCCATTTCCATATCCGGGAATCCTGTCAATACAATGAGTGGAACACGGGGGTATTGCTGTTGGAAATAATTAATGGCTTCCACACCGTTGATTTTTGGCATACGAATATCGGAAATGATGACGTCCAACATTAAGGGGTTTTCGCCTTTCTGCACCTCCTGTATGGCCTTTTCCCCATCCTCCGCCTCGATGACATCATATCCGGACTTTTCGAGAGTCATCCGAACAACTTTTCGGACATCGGGCTCATCGTCCACGACGAGAACCAGGCCGTTGGTTTTGTGTCCTCCAAACATTGCTGCAGTCGTTTCCGCCATCACTCTTCTCCTTTGTTGTTAGGTGAGTAGCCTGATTAAATTTTCAATTAGTCAGAGGGAAAAGAAAAATGTTCTTAATCTCTTCTGAACGCACAATATTATCGTAATCAACCAATAAGAGAAAGGGTTAATTTGGCCTTAATATTGGGCATATTGGGTTTGACAAAGGCAGATATAGGGTCATTGTTCGGGGCAAGCCCACTATTGTGGCGTAAGTCTGCCGGGAAATAGTTCTATTTTCCTCCCTTCAGTTCATTTCGGGGTCTCCAAAGCAGGATCAGTCAGCATTTTAGATAATTCGCATTTTCTTGCGGGTGCCAATAGAGAGCCAGCATTCTTAGAACGTGTCGACCTTGGGCTGTTGTCTCCCCTGCCATAGTGGAATCCATCATTTTGCCTCATGGATGAGACGGTCAGATACCATAATGACATCTGGGCGGCTCTAAAAACTACTGACCATTCTGACCGATTCTGGCATAAGTCCTCCCAAGGAGGATTCGCTATGTCGACACCCTACCAACTTGGCTTTTTTGATCTTACCAACCGCTACGAGGCTCTCAGCCAGCAGGGGGATCCCTTAGAACGTTTGGTGCAACACAACCCGTGGCTCCGCTTTCGCCCCATGTTGGAGAAGACCCTGCGGGCCTCCAACCGACAGAAGGGCGGCCGCCCCCCCCTTTGGTGCGATGTTCATGTTCAAAATCCTGGTGCTGCAATGTCTCTATAATTTGTCCGATGACCAAACGGAGTATCAAATCCGGGACTGCCTCTCCTTTATGCGTTTTTTAGGGTTAGTTCTCCCTCAGCGGATTCCTGATGCCAAGACCATCTGGCTGTTTCGGGAGACCTTGGACCAAGCCGGGGTCGTCGAGCGGCTCTTTCAGCAATTTGACGGCTATCTTGCTCAGCGCGGGTTGAAAGCCCGTGGTGGCCAAGTGATTGATGGCTCGCTGGTCCCGGTACCGACCCAACGCAATACGCGGGCAGAGAACGCCACCCTTCAAGCGGGGGCTGGTCCGGCCGAGTGGACGACCCAGCCAGCCAAGTGGCGCCAGGAGGATACCCACGCCCGCTGAACGGTCAAGCATGGTGTGAGTCACTATGGCTACAAAAACCATGTGAATATAGACAACCACCATAAACTCATGCGGCGTTATGCGGTAACTGACGCGGCCGTACATGACAGTCAAGTCTTCAAGAAGGTATTGCTGGCCTAGGCCGCCGGAGGGGACGTCTGGCCTGATGGGGCCTACCGTTCGCAGGCGATCGAAGCCCAGCTGACACGGCGGAAGCTACGCTCGCACATTCAGTACAAAGGCTACTGGAATACTTCATTAACGGCTCAGCAAAAAGCCAGCAATCATCGTCGGGCTCGTGTTCGGGCACGCGTGGAACATGTCTTCAGCCATCACGTCATAGCCATGGGCGGCAAGCTGATTCGCACGATCGGGCTCGCCCGGGCAAAAATTGGGCTCAGGAATCTCGCGTATAATTTCCACCGCTTTTTCTGGCTCACGCTGTCAGTTCCTCGGCGCGTGGCCTAACGAAGAAGCCAGATGGTACCCATGGGACAAAACCAGGACGAAATAAACGGTCCCATTTTCTCGTATCGTCGAGCCATGAACATACTTGCTTGGTTCACCAATGGGCAAACGAGTCAACCTTTACGTTTTTAGAGGTGCCCTATAGTGACTAGGTTTTGTCCTACCTGTCAGGAATACGTGAAGACAGGAAAAATCAGGCAACGGCGGTCGATTAAACCCTCTTGGGTTATCCCTGGAGCCGTTTTATTCAAGACAGAGGGCTCAATGGGCCTAGCGTGTATTCATACCGCAATCCCTTTAAGCAGGTCCGGGCCGATCGGAGATGGCATCAGACAACATTTGTGAGGATGCGGGCTTGTCGGAAGGCTGAAAAGGGAAGGTTTCAGGTTGTCCGAATGGCAGACTTTCGACATAAATGGAAGTCGAGGGAAACGCGAAGCCGGCTTTCTCCCCCTCGACGATGTCCTTGATTTTGTATGCCAATCGTTCTTTCGCTTCCAACCACTCACCCCAGACAATGGTTTTCGTAAAACAATACAGCATAATGTCAATGCTCGAATTGCCGAATGAATCCAGAAAAATAAAGGTTTTGGTCTTTTCCGGATTGGTTTCAAAGTCACCACACTCGTAAATATAGGTCGAAATGGCATGGATAATGTTCCGGATTTGGTCCTGAGTCGAACGATACTCGATTCCGATCTTCCAATAAATTCTCCGGTTCGTCATGCGGGAGTAATTGATCAAGGCTTCATTGGCCAATTTCGAATTGGGAAGCGTGACCAGGGCTTTGTCAAATTGGCGGACTTTTGTCGCACGAAATCCGATTTCCTCCACGGTGCCTTCTACGTCAGGTGTTTTGATCCAGTTGCCTTTTTCAAAAACTCGATCCAAAAAAATCGTGAGTCCCGCAAACATATTTTTTATGAAGTCCTGGGCGCCGAGGGCGACAGCCATGCCGACCAATCCTAAGCTACCGAGGACCGCGGCAACATTGAATCCCCATTCCTGAAACACGGCGGCGATGCCTAAGCAGACCACCACGAACTTTGCGACCTTGACGAAAAATCCCTTAATAGTGTCATGCATACTTTGACTGCCGAAGAGTGTAATGAATCGATCAAGCAGAACCGACAGCGGGTCCAGAATTCGAAAAATTGCCCAGAAAATTGTGAAAGCAATCAAGGAACGGATGATTTGTGCAAAGATCCCGCTCAATGCAGGCGACAAAGAGACGACCTGTCCGGAAATGTACAGACCAATAATGACAAATGTGAATTCAAGCGGACGTTCAATGGCTTCCAGGATACGATTGTCTATGTCGGTTTTGGTTCGTCCGGTCAGTCGCCGCGAGAGA
>JAUIKP010000454.1 GCA_030430725.1 Nitrospiria bacterium | reverse complement strand
TCTTTTACTAGCCGTTCCAATTCCCAATCATTGACCAGGGTTGGCTCAAATGCTCCCATCGCTTTTAATAATTTGCCTTGAGCTTCCAGTTTTTCCGTCCGGCTTCCATGCAAGAGGGGATGTTGGGTTTCCACGAGCGTCAGCACGGTTTCCAGATGTAGCGCTCGGGATTGCCGGGGTGGCAGAGGAGTGCCGTCCGGTCCTGGAGCGGCCCATAGAACGGGCGGAAGCCATCCTAAGATCCCCGACAGGCATAACAAAATTAAATGTGGTCTTGCCATGGGTTGTCCTCCCTTATGGTTACCGAGAGTTGATGGTTTGGGATCGACCAAATCGACGTTATTTCCCGGGTCTTCCTGCCTTGGGCAGAATGGACTGTGGCAAAGCGATGCCATGTTCCTGGTAGTCAGCCGGGAAGAGGTTCACGCGTCTCCAGATTTCATACCAGAGAGGCACCCGGTTCAACAGGACCCAGCCCATCACTTGGGTGCCTTGACGGACCTGATTTTGTGGCGGCCAAGGCGTGCCTGCCGGATCCGGAACCACCCAGAACCGGAAGCGACCTTGTGCGTCTGATGTCTGATCCACGACACGAATGCGTCCATCGAACGTGCCCGCCATCAATTCAGGCCAGGAGGGTAAGGGAATGGCCGGTATGCCTTGAAACATCAAAAGCACGCTACGATCCTGTTTGAGCAGTGGGGCATCCAAGGCGTCCGCCCACATCTCCACGGCACGCGTGGCGGTGGTTGGAACAATTGTGACCAACGGATCGCCGGGATGTACGATTTCACCAGGGCCCACTCGGGCCATTCGCACCACTGTCCCATCCATGGGGGCGGTAATACGGCCGGCTGCCCGGCGCTGGACGGCGTTGGACTGGGTCAAGGCCAAGTCCGCCAGCTCCTTTGAGGCGTTGGCAGCTTCCGCGAGTGCCGAAGCCCGTTGTGACCGGGTGTCCAGGATGCGTTGAACCAGTTCTGCTTCAATTTGAGTCCGCCCATACGAGAGGGCCTGTCGTGATTGACCGACCTCCTGAAGTGCCGCTTTGCTGGCTCTGAGTTCGGCTTGAGCGGCGGCTTCCGCTTGAATGGCCAGCTCAAGATCCCGCCGGGAGAGAAGGCCTTCGGCTTCTAAAACCTGGGAACGTTGTAAATTGAGTCGAGCTGTCTGGGCTGACACTTTTGCGGCCGCCAGCCGTTGTTCCACACTCTGGATTCGTCTGGAGGCTTCCTGCACCCGGGAATTGGCTGAGCGGGTGGCCGCGTCGCTCAGATTTTTCATTTCCTGTATTTGTTTTTCCAATAACTGGGCCCGAGTTAACGCGGCTTCCCGTCTCTCCTCCAGAGCCTGCATGGATTGGTCCAGGCGTGACAACAGATCGGGGGCGAGAAATTTGGGATCGACATCGGCAAGTTCAAGCAGGAGATCACCCGTTTGTACCATGATGCCTTCGTTGATTTTCCAGGTCATGATGCGCCCTTCTATGGGAGCATGAACTTCCTGTGGCCGTTCGGCAGGGGAATAGGCCGATAGTTTGCCTTGACCTGTTATCGTTTGAGTCCAGGGAACGAAGACAAGAATGAGAGTGAACAGAAGAAAAAATGCGAGGGCGAGACGGGTCGCGGTGTACAATTTGGTCGGTATGTTGACCGCTGCCCATGATTCATACTGTAGCGGAGGACCGGGGACGCCTAGCGGAGGAAGGCCTTGACGGGAGACGAGTTCAGAGCCGGATGGTGTGGTAGGTAAACGCTTGCGGTCCATCAGTTACGGTCTGCCAAATTTCACGGAGATGCACCCCAAATGCGGCGACCCTCGCCTATAGGAAACTAAGAAGCGGGTCATGTGCCGGAATGTGGTTCATAGATATCCTCATCCAATAGGCCATATTAGGAATTTCGGATTGTAAAGCCAAGTCCCGTCATACTTATCAATTTCTCCAATTATGACCATTGATCGTTGACATAGACAAATTCATAATTTCTTCTTGAATCATTTAAAAACCAAATGTATGCTTCCGCCATGGAATGGTTAAATTACCATCATCTTCTGTATTTCTGGGTGATCGCGCGGGAAGGCAGCATTAAACGTGCGTGTGAAGAGCTGAACCTCTCCCAACCGGCGCTAAGTGCTCAGCTTCGTGCGTTGGAGGAATCCCTGGGAGAAAAGTTATTTGATCGGGTCGGACGAACCCTGGTCTTGACCGAAATGGGACAGGTGGCCTATCGGTATGCCGAGGAAATCTTTTCCCTGGGAAAGGAATTCACCAACCTTTTGAAAGGTCGACCGACTCATCGCCCGTTGAAATTAGTGGTAGGCATTGCCGAAGTTGTCCCCAAAATGGTGGCCTACAAACTGCTGGAATCGGTATATGCCCTCCGCGAGCCTGTGCAAATTGTCTGTTGGGAGGGACGGTTGGACAGGTTATTGGGAGAATTAGCCCTGCATGCGTTGGATCTCGTGTTGGCGGATACCCCTATTCCCGCCACGGTCAAAATCCAGGGGCACAGTCACCTGCTGGGAGAATCGGGGGTGGCCTTATTTGCGACAAAAAAAATAGCGACAACATACCGAAAAGGTTTTCCGAAATCATTAGCCGATGCCCCATTTCTCCTGCCGACGAGTAATTCGATACTTCGTCGCGGGATGGATGAGTGGTTCGCACGCATTGAAGTCATTCCCAGAGTGATCGGAGAATTTGAAGATGGTGCCACCATGAAAGCATTCGGAGGGGCAGGCCAAGGCATATTTCCAGGATCGGCTGTCATGGCCAAAGAGATTGCCCGGCAATATGCGGTGCAAAAAATCGGAATGGTTTCCGGTATTCGGGAGCAATTCTATGCCATCTCAGCTGAGCGACGGCTTAAACACCCTGGTGTGCTGGCCATTGTCGACTCAGCTGAAAAAACCATTTTTCGGCGCACCGGTTCAGCCTGAAAGGAATTTTTGAATTTCTCAGTTCGTGAACATACCTACCATTCCATGTTGTCTTGCTTCCCCATTCCCGGTAGAGCAGATCTAGGCCGCTAGTCATTGACTCTCGCCACCCCCTACCCATTTGGTATGGCTTTTTGTGGCTTAAGACCCTTCAGGACTTTTGAAGGCTAAGAGACGTTGCCCTTCCTGCCGGTGCATGGCGGCCATTTCATGAAGTTCCCGGGCCGCTTGCCAGCGTGCAGAGGCCACATGCATGAGGCTTGTCCGTCTGAAGCCTTTAGGGTCCATGTGGGGTTTGAGCATGAGGGACGTCGCTTTTTGTTCCAGGCGAACGGCTTCACTTTGCAGCTCATCGGCTTGTTGATCATAGATTTTTGCCATCTCCAGAAGATCGTCTCCTGTCCAGGGT
>JAUIKP010000453.1 GCA_030430725.1 Nitrospiria bacterium | reverse complement strand
CAAGAGTCATTTAGATGACTGTCGAAAAGGGCGGGTCGTCTGCTTTCATCAACATTTGACATTTCCTGAAGAAAACGTTCGCTTCATGGAGGTGAAACTGAATCCCTATGTAGAGGCGGACGGAGCCATTTCAGGCGTGACGGCCATATGGAGAGATCTCACCGAGCAAAAACGTCTGGAACAGCATGTGAGACAAACACAAAAAATGGAATCCATTGGAACTTTGGCAGGAGGAATCGCCCACGATTTCAATAATATCCTGATGGCGATTCTCGGATGGGCAGAAATGGGCACATGGAAACATCACAAAGAAGATCCAGCATATAAATATTTTGAGCAAATCGGCATGGCGGGAAAACGTGGACGGGATCTCATCCAGCAAATTCTTACCTTCAGCCGGCAAACGGAACACCATCCCCGCCCGGTTGATTTGTGCCAGGTCATCGAAGAATCGCTTGCGCTTCTCCGAGCCACCTTTCCCTCAAACATTGAACTGTGTTTTGGTATGCAACACAACATGAATATGGTGTTTGCCGACCCCGTTCAAATTCATCAAATCATCATGAACCTCTGTTCGAATGCGGAACATGCCCTTCGCCCCAATGGAGGAACCCTGTCCATCAACCTTCATACCATCATGATTGAAAAAGGCGACCTTCAATTCCCGCCGACACTGAATCCCGGAAGGTATGTGCAGATCGTCGTCAGTGATTCCGGTCCTGGGATTCCCGATCATATTCTTCTCAAAATTTTTGACCCGTTCTTTACCACCAAACCCATCGGAGAAGGTACCGGAATGGGATTGTCCGTGGTACATGGCATTGTCGAAAATCTCCGAGGACACATTTCGGTAAAATCCTCCAATAGGGACGGTACCTCCTTTCTCATCACCATCCCCGAATACCAGATACCCACTGGCTCTTCCCCTCATTCAAAGCCTTCCCCAGTCTGTCCGGGAAATGGACATGTGCTGATTGTGGATGATGAAGTATCGATCACCGAAGTCTTAAAAGAATTTCTGGAGCATTTGGGGTATACCGTCACGATCCGGACAAATCCCTTGGAGGCTCTTGAAGAGTTTCGCAGAACCCCCCTCCGATTCGACTGTCTTATCACCGATCAAACCATGCCCACACTTGGAGGAGACCAGTTGTCTCGAGAAATCCTCAAAGTACGCCCTGCAATGCCCATCATCCTTTGTACGGGGTTCAGTCATGCGATTGAGAAGGAACACGCTGTGGAACAGGGAATTAGCGCATTCCTTTACAAGCCCATATTACTGGATCAACTGAGCCAGACGCTGACCCGCATTCTGTCGCATACCAAGCCCAAAAATTCCTAAGTCATAATTGATAGTCCCGGACGTCTCACCTAAAACACTTTTGTCTGTCGTGTCGCGTTCAGATATCCTAAAAGAACATCCCGCCTTGCCACGACACCGAGGAGTTTTCCCTCCTCATCGACCACCGGCATTCGGATCAGGTGTTTCCCTTCCAGTCGATCAATAATATCCATAGCCGGCGTCTCCCGCCTCACCGACACCGGAGCAGGGGTCATCAAGTCGCCAGCCGGGACTCCTGCCAAAGACCGCTCCTCCTTAATCGCATGGAGAAGATCGAACTCACTGACAATCCCAAGCAAATGGTGATCATGGTCAACGATCGGCACACTCCCAAAACCCTCCTCGGTCATCGTTTGCGCCAATGCCTCTGCCGAATCCTCCGGATGATAGGCATACACGGCATCCTGCATGAATTGTTCGGCAATCAGGCCCTTAAAATCCCGGGAACCAACAATGTAATCAACGCGTCGCATAATTCACCCTCCTTCATAAAGGGAAGTCGTGTGAGCATCTGTGCTGAAAGACAATTGAGCACCAGAGGTCTTTCAATCCCAAACCACCCTCCACATTCCCAAGGCGATGAGGCTAAAGATAAGACCTTCGAACATTCCTTCCCCCCAAACCGCCAACCGGGGACTGAACAACCACAGTTTAATCATCACCCAGCCCGGAAACGCTTTTCGCATGAACTCACCTCCTTCCGATCTTCAGCGATCCTTTACTCAGAGAATGCTCTGTTCATCCTCGGATTGTTCATGTTTTTCGCATCATAAAAACAAGAAGGCCTTCCGGACATATGCATCCCCGGAAGGCCTTCTTGTAGATCACTTCAGATAGGGTGACAAAAGAACCATTTACCCCATGACGACCTCAATTTTTTACGTTATATCTACCATGCTCTTTTTTTATATAAAAGTAAAGCGCCTCATTTTAGGGAAACAAGAACACAGCCTCGAGGTGCTCTGTAAAACAAGGCCGCAACCAGAAACAGGAGAACAATCTCGGACATGTGTGTCAGCTTTTCTGCAAATGTTTGAAATCCCAGAATGACTTCGTCTGTGAGAATTTCCATCAGGGACAAAAATGAGATAAGATTTCATAGGAGGGTCCTCACGACAGGCAAGATGACCCTTCGTCGCCCACAAGAGACTTTAGCCGGTTGTTGTTGTCTGGCCCGTTTGGCCGATAAAGTGCGGGCTTCTCAAGAGGGGAACTTCCCGCTTCTCTATCGCTTGTCTTTGGGCAATCCGATTGGCATTGACGGCTATTTCCTTCGGCACTTCGGGCTGTCTTTTCGTCAATTTCGCAACACAGTCATAGAAACTCGTACGGACCAAGATCTGGAACAGTGGTTCCTCGGTCAACCGGAAGTCAATTCCTCAACGATTTCAACTTGGCATAACTTTGCCCCCAAGTTAGGCACTCCCGGGTACCCTGCCTTCTTTGTACGCCATCTCATACAATGGGTTGTTTATCCCACATCCATCAAGAAACCCGTGAACAGTCTCTTTGAAATGATTGAACAGGATGAAGCCCTTTAGGTCTGCCCATGACTGGTGGCATGACACCACACCAAAAACCCATACCCATAAAGTCCCTCCTGAAAAAGATGTGAATCTACATGAACTATCAAGCTATTTTGGATGACATTCATCAAGAAGTTCTGCACCGATTACCGTGAGGAGCCGTCGCCACCTACATTCCCCAACCGGCGTCGGTGTCCCCCCGGAAATTTGGAATGGCCGTCCAGACCGTTGGTGGAGAAATGTTCCAGGTAGGGGAGGCATTCGAACCCTTCTCGATTCAAAGCATTTCAAAGGTGTTTACCCTGACCCTCGGATTTCCGTTTGAAGGCGACAAAATTTGGACCCGAGTCGGACGGGAACCCTCCGGATCGACCTTCAACTCTCTCGTCCAACTCGAATATGAACATGGCATACCCAGAAATCCCTTTATCAATGCCGGAGCTCTGGTTATCTCGGATATCCTCTTCTCTCATTTACAGAAT
>JAUIKP010000452.1 GCA_030430725.1 Nitrospiria bacterium | reverse complement strand
ATGCTCCTTGCTCCCGAAATGAATCATGGAATTCCGTCATCAGCAATTGGAATAGATGAATGGATGTGTCGATTTATACAGCAAGATTGGTAGCTAAACAAATCTTTGTAGGGAATGTCCAGAATTGGGCCAGGTCCTTCTGTAAGGAGGTGAGAATAACCCCGATCCATATCATGGTCTAAAGCGAGACGAACCTCCCACTGCTAATTGGGGCTCGTCCGGGAATCCGTGTTGTCTGGCTGTGCTTTCAGGTCAGGGTGCGAAACTGTTCTTGGATCTGTGCTAACACATGGCGATGGGCAGAAATACCGACGGTATTCGTGATGGAGGGAATGTCGATTGGGTGATAGGGGGAGACAAATTGCTCTTTAACGGAGGCGATACGGGCCAAACTCGTCTCAAGGCGGTTTTGATCCAATACATGAGATTCAACAGCACGACTGACGGCTTTAATGGTATCGGTCGCGAGCCTGCGGGTTTTGCACACTAATAACATATCCACTCCGGCTTGCAACGCGTACACAGCGGCCTCGCCGACTGTCGAATGGTTCACAATGGCGCCCATCTCCAAGTCGTCGCTCAAGATGACGCCGGAAAATCCCATCTGCTGCCGAAGGATATCTGTCAATATCATGGAGGAGAGGGTTGCGGGATTTATGGGGTCTAAAGCGGGATAGTGGACGTGGGCCGTCATGATAGCTTGAAGGCCATGAGCAATGGCGTATTGAAACGGTTTGAGTTCCACGCTCTGCAGCCGCTCCCGTGTGGCGTGGACCACCGGAAGTTCCACATGTGAATCGGTACTGGTGTCGCCATGACCAGGAAAGTGTTTTCCGCAGGCCAATACGCGATGATCGTGCAGGCCCGCGAGAGTGGCCGCTCCCATGAGGCACACCTGTTCCGGCTCTGTCCCAAACGCCCGATCTCCGATAATAGGATTGGAGGGATTCGTATGGATATCCAAAACCGGTGCCATATTCATATTAATCCCTACGGCGCGTAACTCCTTAGCGGTCACGGCAGCCGCCTGGTAGGCCAGTTCCGTGGATCCGGAGTGGGCGACGGTTGTTGCAGGAGGAAAGATGGTAAAGCCTGAAGGAAGGCGGGAGACGCGCCCGCCTTCTTGATCGATGCCGATGAGCAGCGGGATGTCACCGGCCAGGGCTTGGAGGTCGTTTGTGAGATGTGCGATTTGGACAGGGTCTACCAAATTGCGGGAAAAAAGAATGATCCCTCCCGGTCGGAATTCCTGCATCCAGGCTCGAAGGTCCGGAGTGACCTCCGTCCCTTCGAACCCGATCATACACAGTTGCCCTATGAGTTCAGCGCTAGACATCGCGTATGTGGCGGCCTAGCGATTGGCATGATGGAGTAAATACTGAATGAGCAATCGGGTCCCGATACCTGTCGGACCTTTAGGAATATACGGCCGTTCTGTTGTACCCCAATCGGTGCTGGCAATGTCCAAATGGACCCAGGGGTGGTCTCCAACGAATTTTGATAAGAACATCGCCGCGGTAATCATTCCTCCCCCGCGCCCACCGATATTCCGCATGTCCGCTACATCACTTTTTAGTTGCTCAAAATATTCATCCCACAGCGGCATTTCCCATACCCGTTCCCCGGCATGATTGCCGGCCTTTTTGATGTCGCCTTTCAGGGCGTCGTCATTACCCAACATGCCAATGGCGAATTGTCCCAACGCGACAGCCGCGGCACCGGTCAGGGTGGCGATGTCAATAACGCAGGCGGGTTTGAGCCGAGAGGCATAGGCCAAGCCGTCAGCCAGAATTAAGCGACCTTCGGCATCGGTGTTTTGGACTTCCACCGTTTTGCCGGAGAGCATAGTAAGGATATCGCCGGGTTTAGTTGCACGTCCTCCCGGCATGTTTTCCGTCACAGGCAAAAGACCGATCGCATTCACCGGGAGTTTGAGCCGAGAGGCGGCTCGAATCGTCGCCAACACTTCGGCTCCACCGGTCATGTCGGCCTTCATCTGTTCCATGTTTTCCGATGGTTTTAAGGAGATGCCCCCGCTATCAAATGTCACCGTTTTGCCGACAAACACAATGGGTTTTTGTGTGCGAGGGCCACCCGTATATTCCAGAATGATGAATTGCGGCGGTTCGATGCTGCCCCGAGAGACTCCTAATAATCCGCCCATGCCAAGCTTTTCCTGCTGTTTGCGGTCCAAGACTTTGAGCCGGACTTTGGCCTCCCTGGCGATTTTTTTGGCTTCGGTGACGACTCGGGAAGGGGTCATCACGTTAGCGGGGTGGTTGCACAAATCCCGGACGAAACAGGTCGCTTCACCAAGGATTTGACCACGTTTGGCGCCATCTTTGGCCCCATTCAGGTGAGCGTGTGAGGTGGTGAGTAGCGTGCAGGTTTGCAAGGAGTGGGTGTCGTCCGTGCGGTCCGTGCGGTACGCATTAAACCGATATTCCCCAAGAACGACTCCTTCCACCATGGCTTGAGCCACATCATCCACAGGGCCAATGCCCTTTGGCACGTCCGGCATCACGCAGACGATCCCTTTGGCTTTGGCGGTGCGGGCGCGTTTGGCAGCGGTTCCCATCGCTTGACGAATTCGTTCCAAGGTCACCTTCTCCCGTGTTCCCAGGCCGACAAGAAGCACGCGTTTTGCGGGCAATTTCCCATCGATATGCAGTAAGGCGGAGTTATTCGGTTTACCGGAAAACTCTCCGCTTTTGCGCAAGCTGCTCAATTGTCCACCGAGTTTCTGGTCGATCGGCTTGACGGCTTTGCCCCAGGCTTTGTCCTGTTCATATTCCAAACATACCAACACATCCGTGGTCGTAGCGGTGGCTTCACCACTCTTTACAAGAATATTCATACGCCTCCTCTATAAATAAATCGCCCCTACCGTAAAACGACCCTCTTCCCGTTGCGTTACACGCCGCGGGTTTGAGGATCCCAGATCACTTTATGCAATTGGAGTTGAAAGCGAACAGGCAGTCGATCTTCCAGAATCCATTCAGCCAGGGATTGAAAATGAAGGACTCCGAAGACCGGGCTCATATGGACGGGACAGCGGTCTCCCAAAGCATACTGTTTCACAATATCGCGTGCCCACTCGTAATCCGTCCGGTCCCTCAACACAAACTTCACTTCGTCTTTCCCGGACAGATGGGCGAGGGTATCCCACCGCATCCGGTCCGTCATTCCACTACCCGGGCATTTGACATCCAGGATAATTGAGACCCGTTCATCTACATTGGCAATATCAAACGCCCCGCTGGTTTCCAGCATCACCTGAAATCCGGCCTCGCATAATTGTGTTAACAATACCAGAGAGCCGGGTTGATGCAATGGTTCACCGCCCGTCACCTCCAC
>JAUIKP010000451.1 GCA_030430725.1 Nitrospiria bacterium | reverse complement strand
AATCAGGTGCTTTTATCCGAAGTGTCCTTAGATTCTACGATAGCCTTTGTGGTCAAAGATCACGACAAAGAAGTCTTCAGTTCCTGGGAAAAAATTCGCAAACTTGGTGATTTGAAGATCGGAGTAACTTCCTATTCACAATACTATCGCGCCCTTGCGCGAAATTTATTACCCCAGGCCAGCCTGATACCTCTCAGTTCGCCGCGTGAATTCTTCAAGGATGGCGGCAAAGATCTGGACGCTCTTCTGTATGTCGCCGAAGCTGGGTCGGCCTGGACTTTGATCTACCCTGCCTATACGGTGGCCGTCCCTCTTCCCAATATCATCAAAATCCCTCTTGTCTATCCCATGCCAAAAGGTCACCGGAACCTAGCGGAATTTGTGAATGCCTGGTTGAGACTAAAAAAGCGGGATGGAACGTTCGAGATGGTTTTTGAACATTGGATATTAGGCAGAGGAGCGAAAAAGAAAGTACCCCGGTGGTCGGTTATCCGTGACGTCCTGCATTGGGTGGATTAATCACGCGTTCTTCTGCTTATCCCTGAATATCCAAGCTGAGGCCGAAGACGATGGTGCTGTCGGTGGATTTGCGGTCATCGACGGGCTCGGAATTGTATCGAACATTATATTCGAGACTGACGGAGAGGTCTTTGTAGACGTCGACGCTGATTCCCTGCACCGCGTTGATCCGGACCGCATTGTCCCGACCAAGGTCCCGGGTTCCGATATGGTGATGCCAGACTTTCAGGTCTCCTTTGAGAAATTCCAGTTCCCATCGCGCCAGCCACGAAAAGCCCGTAATGACCGTAGCCGCCTTGGTACTATAGTTTTCGTAGATGGCCGTAGGCCCCATGCCCGCCGTTAAAAAATTAGCCCGTCTATCCAGAATATCGTACCCTGCTCCCACGATACTTGTATTCCGATAGGTGAGTTTTTGAAATTTGTCGTATTCCGAAAAATTAATGACCGGAACATACGCGCGCTTAGAGAGGAAATAATCCCACCGGGCATTGAAGGCGCCATTTTTTGCTGTGAGTTTATTGTCGGCCTCTCCCCGATTGGCCCGGCCGTCCAGAATGATCCGATGCCAGCCTTTATTAACGGTAAGCGATCCCGATACATTCATGGACTGCGTGTCGGTATTCCCGGAGGTGACGCTGCCGCCGAGGCTGAGCGTTCCTCTGTAAGCCAGCGCAAAGAGGTTGATGGTTTTAATTTTGTCCAGTTGAATCGGACCATCCAGGTCAAGCCGAAACACGATCAAGCGGTCCCCTTCCCTGCGGCCGACTCCATCGGGGATGACTGCCCCATCATGAAAAGAGACCCAAATGGGTTGATCGGAAATCAGGTTTTTGACGTCGTCCCAGTCAATTTTGATAATGTCGGCATAGTCCGTGTCTACAGACAGGACCGTGTCTTCCATCGAAATAATGTCCCCGGAAACCTGGTCTCCATTCTTCAATTGGATAACATCCACGGCCCAAACAAACGAGGAGGTTCCCACCATCAGGACCCATGTCAGCGTCATGATGGCGGACCATGTGACGAGATCTTTGGTCTGAAAGTGGCGAAAAATCATGACTGGAGACTGTCCGGGGAGAAAGGGAGGTCATGAAAAAAGGGACCTCTCGTTGAACGGCCACGTACCCTTGTCCCTCTCCGGCAACGTGAGGAGATCATGGTAGATCAGGAGTGTCCGGGAATGGTGCTAAGACGGTTATGGCACCACTTGATCCGGAAAAGGTCATAGGATGTTGACGGGTGCCACCGACTTGAACGGGACGTTTGGGGGAAACCGGGAGGTTTTTACAGGAATTACCCCTCATGCATTCAGGCCAATTGGTGTTCTCACAACTCATGGAGCCTGGTACCGCAACATACTTCCGATCCTTGGGTGTAGTCACACCCTTCCACCTTATCCCATCAAAATTTTTTCGCATTTCAATCTATGGTCTTTACACGGCTGAGGTATCGAGAAAATCTGGGCGATATGGAACCTGCCTGCGCGCTCATAAAGTTAAGCTCTATCACCCGGGCCTATGAAGCCCCATAGCCAAGAATACGTTTGCCGATACCAACGAACAGCGCGACGGGCCGCATCTACACGGATGTCGCTTGCGGGTACGTTCGACCTCAAGCATAGGGGGTTCTTTGGCAGAGGCGCAAATCCCGGTTTTTCCTTCGTCGCCTCGGTTCTGGCTCAGTGGACACATCCATAGGGCTGTATCGCGATCAGGCCATTGCTGATCGCTGCGCATGCCGGCATGGATTATCCGCAGGACCTGCGATGCATCAAGTTTTATGAGGCCTCACACGATGGGTATGCGGTTTTTCTCCCCAGCACGTTCGACCGGCCTGGGCTAACCCATCGCACCCTTGGATCGTTGTCGCTAACCGGTCGAATTGTCCGTTAAGTTGATCAAGCAACATTTTGGGATCAAGCGGTTCTACGACATCAGGGAAAATGCCGTTAAAATGCAAATCGGGATCGCCATCACGGCGGACGTTCCGGTCGGCATCGTGAACAAGCGGGAAGTATCGAGGCGTCGATTTACACCATCCTACAGATGTTGAGACTGACCTTTTTCGAGGAAACACTACTTGACCAATTATTTACAAACATGGAGAGGCAAATGACCACACCGCAAAACGATACACTACAGGACCGCTTCAACGACCAACTCGGACCCTCCTGATTGTAAATAAAATTCTGTTGAAATGATATATGGATCGGGTGCACAAGAAAACCGGCGGAGGATTCACGATGAAACACGTTGATGAACTTATCTACGGAACCCCACTCCGACTACGGAAACCTGCGTTGGTTCAGGCAGGATGTAAACACACCGCACCGTGAACTCGAATAGCTGAATAGGGAGGTGCATTGAGTTCAATGACGACTTGGAGCGCAAGGAGATCCCGAATAAGAAGGTATCAGATACTCGGGAGATAATTGTTGACTGACCAACGTAGGTAACCACGTCTTGATCGGTTTGCCCTCAGAAGAGTTTCTTGAGCTAAAAAAAAGCGCCCCATGCCAAAGGCACGAGGCGCTGGAATTTTTTGAATTCCTGAGTATTTACCCAAAGGGCTAAACGGCTAAGGCACCTAAGACCATAAAAGCCGCCGGCACTCCCGGGAATGATGCGAGAATTTCAAACAGAAAGGACATGACATCGTCTTCTTTAACCCGGTGTTGTACCTGTCCATTGTCTTTCAAGGGCAACCGCCTGACTTCTTCCTCTTTAGATGGAAAAGAAATATTTGGAAAGAAGAAGAACCGGGGCTCCCGGTAATCCCGGAATGATAAATAAGACCGCACCCACGACTAACGAAAGCCAACCCATAAAATTATAAAATGT
>JAUIKP010000450.1 GCA_030430725.1 Nitrospiria bacterium | reverse complement strand
TCTTCACTATGGAAGCCGGTGTAACCGACGAGATCGCGTGGTCCTGATCATTCAATTTCTCAATTGCTATTCCGCGTTTCGACCAACGGCTCCATTCAATGTGCCCCCTGACCTTCCTGGATTTAAGCCGGACCTTGTTCAGAGGCTGGCCTTAGGGATCCATTAATCAAATTGGCTTTCTCATGGATATTACTTTCGTGTGATAGCAATATCGTAAGAATGATAGATCTCATTTTAGAATAATGAAGAGGCGACGGCTTATGGCTCAATCTTTACCATTGAATTTTCGTGTTTCCCGCGAGGAAATTTACTCCGCATTTGAACCATTCGTTCATCGACGTTTTCGCAGTAGCGATATGCGTTGGAAGCGTAGAGTGTTTCGATCTTGGCGGAAAAAATTCCTTGAATTTTGGCAACACAAAATTTTCAAGCGTTTGAACACCTCCTTTGGGGGGCGGCAATATAAAGTGAAAAGTACATACGAGAACTTTTGGGGTTCTACCGAGACAGGCGCGCACTTGAGCACGAAAGGCAAGACGACTCCGTGTTTGTGGGGAGAGGATAGAATGTTAGCAAGGGGAATCGGGACGAAACGTGTACACCTTCTTTTGTTGAAGCGGGCTTTTGAGACCGTGCAACCCGAAAGCGTTCTTGAGGTTGGGAGTGGCTATGGCATTAATCTGTTTGTTCTTTCCGGGTATTTTCCTGCCATACGGTTCTCCGGTTTGGAATTGACCCGGCAGGGGGCCTTGGCAGCAAAAAAGATCGGAAAGATGTCCTGTCTTTCTCAGGATATCGTCGATTTTGCCCCTGATCCAATTATAGACGTGAATGCAAATAGGCGGATCAATTTTTATCAGGGAAGTGCCAAGAATTTGCCGTTTGCGGATAACAGTTTCGATGTGGTCTATACGGTGTTGGCCTTAGAAGCCATGGAGGAAATTCGCCATCAGGCTCTTCGGGAATTGGCCAGGGTCGCCAGGAAATATGTCATCATGATCGAACCTTTTTCTGATTTCAATGAGAAAGGCATTCGGTATTTCTATCATACCAGTCACCAATATTTTCGTGGAAGAGTTGACGAATTGCGCCAGGATGGTCTCGAGCCCCATCTTGTATATTCTGACATTCCCCACAAAATTCGCCTATGGCCTGCAATGGTCATTGCTAGTCCAATATCGTAATTTCACGATCTTGAGGCCGATCTATTTCTTGCTGAAAGATCGTAGAGTTCTTATTTTAGTCGTTCTGTGAGCAGGACTCTGCGTGTTAGGTGGATGCAATCCGTCGACGGATTCGGCGTAGAAGCTTATGGGTTTTGCGTTTTCCCAAGAAAGAGATCTGTCGAAGCGTCCATGTCTGCTTGAGCCACCATAATCGTCTTCTGATTCTTTCTACGGATGAATCATGCTGAATGGTCTGAGGAGGTACTCCGGAGAGGTTGTGAGTCTCAGGCTTTTGTGCCACGGCCCGGATGTGATGAAAATCGCTTGTCCGGCCATTGTCGATCGTGCATTCAATCAATACAAAACCGGCTGCTTCAAGATATCTGGCAGTAGTCTGTGCGGTGAGATGATATTGATGGACGGGACCAGACTGAAACACCGATCCGGTTTTGTACCGAGCCGGCTTCAGCACATCCTTTTCGTCAAGAAAGAGGTAGCCACCTGGCGTGAGTATGCTGAAAATTTTTTCCAGGAGCATGCGGGGAGACAGGACGTGAGCCAGGACATGGTGCGTCAGGACATTAACCGCATCGAAGGGTCCCTGAAAGGGAATCGGTAACTGGGAGAACCGGGAAAATGGCAAGGGTGCGATCTCGGATAATCCGCGTCGCTCGCTGGCGTACCATCTGTTTTTTTCGAACGGCTCTACGCAGAAGACTCTCGCCCCCCCTGACCGGAGCCTGGCCGAGAGTGCACCGGTTTGGCATCTCAGGTCGAGAATTCGTTTGTCTTTAACCTGTATGAAACGGTTGATGATGTTCAAACCCCACTCCGCGACGGCATCCTGTTTTTGAATGTCATCTTCATCTTCGATTCCTATCCCGGGCCTACTGCGGCTACCGGGGTCGTTGGCAAAGCGACTTTCATAAAATTTGTCCAAATCCTCCTGTTCAATTTGTGGAAACGCGTACATCAATTGACAGCGGATACAAATGACAATTCGACAATTCAGTTCCGATGGTTCTGCAACTACACACGCTTCTTTCGAACCGCAGAGGTCACAGTTTCCCTTCACGACGCTATCCCGGTCCATTGCCTGAAAGGGGTGGGCTAGAAGTTTACTCAAGCCATCATTCCTTGCCTAAAGAGAAAAAGTGGAATGTTGAGGAAATGATTCGATTGGTCGATTCGGGGGTGAATATAGGGATTGTTCATTGCCAATGGCGTCATTCGGCCTGCCAGATAAACCTTGATTCACAGATGGTTCATTTTCATCCTGAATAGCAATGAGAGGTTATGCCTGACTTTTGGCATAAATGTATTCGGCCAATTCCACATCCCACATGGTATCGATACTGACCAGGTACCCATCGAGAAGGAGCGCTCCCGTTCGTTTCCCCATGATGCTCCTTCCTTCCAGAAGACAGTTTCGCGTCATGACATAGGCTACCCCGTTTCGGTGATAGACCGGGGTCAATTGTTGCCGGGCGATGATTTGGCTCCCATTGGGGTCATAATAGCCAATCCTGCCTGCGTCCAGTGTCAGTTGTTTGAGAGGGTGTGACTTGGAGTCGGTTTCGGATAGGGTCCAGACGGCATCCCATTGTCCATTCACCAGCATCTCAATGGCGTGGATGACATGCTCCGGTCGACGAAGAGGGGAAGTCGGCTGGAGCATGATCACAATGTCATACCGCACGGCATCCAGGCGCTCCATTTCTTCTAATGCATGGATTAAGACCGGCGCGTCCGATATTCGGTCACCTGAGAGGTCCGGAGGCCTGAAGAAAGGGGCATCCAGGCCTGATTGTTTGGCACACTCGGCAATTTCAGGATGATCGGTCGAGACCACCGCTCGATCGATGATGGAGACTTTTTTTATCAACTGGCCCACTCTGGCAACTAACGGGATTCCAAGAAATGGAGTCAGATTCTTGAGTGGAATTCCTTTGCTGCCGCCCCTGGCTGGACACACGGCCAGAATGCGTTGGGTACCTATCATGGGGTCTTTTTAGCAATACACATCGTTGATGATATAGCTATCAGTTTTGTACAAATCATAACTTCCTGTTACAAAGGTGTAAAGAATCTTCACTGAAAGGCGGCGTTGAGATGCTCAGTTGTTTGGGGCAAGGTGATTTCGATTCTCCTGAAGATTTTTCACGATTGCTCTGAGGTCAGCCAGGTTTGTCATAT
>JAUIKP010000449.1 GCA_030430725.1 Nitrospiria bacterium | reverse complement strand
TGGGCCAGATCTTTTCGGCCTTTGTTTTTGGCTACGCCCTCTTTCAAATTCCCGGCGGATGGTTGGGCGATCGCTGGGGACCACGTCGCGTATTGGCCTTCGCCCTCATCTGGTGGTCAATCTTTACAGCTTTGACGGCCGTCGCTCCCACGCTCCCACTGGCCAACCTGATCGGGATTATGGGTTCGCTCATGGTCGTGCGATTCCTCATCGGCATCGGCGAAGCCGCCGCGCTGCCCAATTTCAATCGGGCTGTCGCAAACTGGCATCCCCCGAATGAACGGGGCTTAGGTATCGGCATCACCATCGGAGGAATCGGCTTGGGCTCAGCCCTCACGCCCCCACTCACCGCATGGATCATGGTGAATTTTGGCTGGCAAACCGCCTTCTATGCCGCAGGGGGATTGGGTATTGGCATCGCGCTCTTGTGGTACTGGTACGCAACCGATCATCCCCGGCAACATGCACAGGTCAACAATGCCGAGGCGGAACTGATCGAAGGTTCGGAATTTCGACCCGACCCTCCACCACCCTTGGAAGGACGATCAGGCAAAGCCTGGGGAATGATCCATTCTGTGTCCACCGAATCCGAAACACCTGAAGAAAGGGCTCAAACTTCACAGGCCATAGGCAACGAGAACGGTGGGAGGAAGGACCACCCCAACTCCACCACCCCACTACGGGCAGGAAGAAAAAGCGGGCGGGTCCCCAGCCACACGTCAAAGACGAGCACCGTTCCCTGGAAGGCCATCCTCACCACACCGACCGTCTGGTGGCTCACGCTCAGCTACACTTGTCTCGGCTATGTCGCCTATGTCTATATGTCCTGGTTCTATCTTTACCTCGTCAACGTGAGAGGCTTTGCCATTCTCCAGGGCGCTTTCTTCGCCTCGGCCCCGTTTATCGCGATGGCCATCTTTTGCCCGCTAGGAGGATGGGTCACGGATCGTCTCACCGAACAATACGGGATCAATCGTGGGCGCGCGAGCGTGGGAGGAGCAGGAATGATTCTGGCTGCGCTCTCCATCATTATCGGCGCCAACATCGAAGCGCCCTATGTCGCCATCGGCTTCCTCTCGCTCGGTGCCGGGTGGCTGTATTTCACCGTCGGCCCGTTCTGGTCTTCGACCACGGACTTATCCAAACCGTATGCAGGGACACTCTCAGGCCTCATGAACACCGGCGCCAACCTCGGTGGGACTCTCTCGCCCACACTGACGCCCTGGCTGGCTGACACCTTCGGCTGGTCAGTCTCGCTCGGCATCGCCGCCGGCATTGCCCTACTCGGTGGACTGTGCTGGATCCGCATTCGTCCGGGAATGGGAATAAGATCTTAATAGCAGTCAGACCTCAGGTGCCTTGCTATGACCACTTAGTACTTCTCTTCTCTCCCCTCCTGGAGTCTCATTGACTTTTTTCGTATACTGTCAGTCAACAACAGTTCGATAAGGAAAATTGTAAAGTATCGTGCCAACTGTTCGAGGGATTGAAGGACCTTACCGATTTTTCTTTTATAGTTTTGACTGCAATGAACCCAAACATGTTCACGTTCAACGAGAGCGCCATATCTGCAAATTTTGGCTAGAACCAATTTCCTTGGCAGGTAATGATGGATTTGCGCCACATGAGTTAAATCGAATCCGAAAAATCCTGCTCGACCGGATAGACAAAATGATCGAAGCCTGGGAGGAACATTGTGGTCACGAATGAACCCAGAATATCCACGATAGAGATCTCAGATGAGACCATCACCGCGCAGTTAACCGACGGGCGAAAGATCAGTGTGCCCTTGGTCTGGTCATGGCGGTTAACCAATGCTACTCCTGAACAACGCAAGAACTTCCAAATTATTGGAAATGGACATGGAGTGCATTGGCCTGATGTTGATGAGGACATTAGCGCTATCGGAATGCTCGAAGGCCTTCCCGCACGACCTGTCAAACATCCCGTCTAACCCTTGCGACTCAACCCGTCCCTTTCCGCAAACATCAATTTTATTGTAGATCTTTTCTGTCGGCTGGCCCGTAAACCCTCGGCATCGCCGCCAGCATTGCCCTACTCGGTGGACTCTGTTGGATTTTCATTCAGCCGGAACATGGTCTCAACATCCCCAAACCAGGAGATCGAGCGTGAGCGGGTCTGAACGGTCCACAATACAGACGGACACCGACATGATTCTATTATTTTTGGATCATGATAAATTGAGTTGCGGCAGGAGGACCACCGAACCTTGACATCGTCCAATAGGGTGCGGCGCCATTTATGGATACGGGTACCGTTTATCGGCCGCATCATGGCCCTCTCTATCTTCCTGCTCTTTCCCGGTCTTGTTTGTGCCACGGAAATTGAAGAGTTCAAAAAGGGCGTCGTCAAAATTACTGCACTGGTAAATGGGCAACCAAATGTCGGAACGGGATTTATCGTGAGGCTCGACAAGGACGCCGCCTACATCGTGACTGCCGCACATGTGATTTCCGGAGATAGCAAGCCACAGGTGAGGTTCTTTCCTCTTCCTCATCAATCGTTTGCCTCACAGGTGTTAGGCATCGATGGCACAAATGAGAATGGGTTGGCCACATTGCGTGTTTCCGATACCCTTCCTGATGGACTCGTGGCGCTTCCGCTCGATCAGAACACCCAGGCATCCGGGGGAGAAACCATTACCTTCATCGGATTTCCACCGAATCTCGCTCCCTGGACCGTCTCAACCGGAAGTATCAGCGGGAGGAAAGGACCACATCTGATTTTTCAGGCGTTAGTAGAGGAAGGGCATTCGGGTGGGCCCCTTCTGCTAAATGGCAAAGTGATCGGAGTCGTGACAGAAGCTGAGGGACGACTGGGGTATGCAGTCCCCACACCGGTTTTGGCCATCGCATTGAAAGGATGGCATGTGGAGCCATCGGGCGACGACTCGTTATCCCTGGAGATTTCAGGCAAAGACGGTGCGCCGATGGTACGGATCCCTGCAGGGCAGTTTGAAACGAATATAGAATCACGCTCAGGAACCGGGAACATTACCGAAGGGATTCGGTATATGGTCTATGTTGAAGATTTCTTCATCGACAAGTATGAAGTCACCATTGAACGGTATGGAAAGTTTTTACAAGTCACCGGTCGGACAGCGCCGGAATATTGGGATCACATCATGATGCCCCAGGATGCCAACCGCCCCGTTGTCGGTGTGACATGGTACGAGGCCAAAGCCTACTGCCACTGGGCCAAGAAGAGATTACCGACCGAAGATGAATGGGAGAAAAGCGCACGAGGAACCGACGGCCGCATGTATCCATGGGGCAATGAGCCACCGACGAGCCAATTCGCAAATTTTGCCACATTTGGAGACTTTGAAGTATCCAAACTTTCTC
>JAUIKP010000448.1 GCA_030430725.1 Nitrospiria bacterium | reverse complement strand
CGAGCCGCTGGAAAAATTGTTTGTGCAATCCGGCTGTGCGGTGTGTCATACCATCCCCGGTATTGCTCCTGCTCGGGGGCGTGAGGGGCCTCGGTTAGTCCTAGGGACGAATGGACCGCTTCGATTGGCGGACCCTCAATATCACGGGACGGCGACAACAGTTCGTGAATATGTCCAGGAATCGATTTTGAAACCAGGCGCGTACGTGGTGCCCGGATACTCGGATCGGGTGATGCCCCGATGGTATGGGAGGCGGCTTAATGCGCTGGCGTTGGATCGAATGGCCGAGTATTTGGAAAATGTCACGGAGTAAAAAGCCTCTGGCAGCTTCACATGACGTGAACCCATCAATTTGTTTATTTTAGGGGCGCCCTCTCCTTACCCCTTTGAGAACGCCAGTTGCCCCGGTGATGGTCATCCACCAGTCTGGCTGTCTGCCATCGTAAGGGGTTGTGTGAGGGTATTAGGGTTGGAACCGAAAGCCGAATAACATACCGATGTTGAAATTGTCGGTACTTTTCCGATTATTCAAATCAATATCTTGAAAAGTAAATATGAGTGTACTTGACAAATCAACGGTCCGATTGATCTTGAAGGCTGCGGTAGCCCCAAAAGGAAAGCTATAACTGACATCGCTATCATCACGACGGCCTTGTTCCAAATCTGCATAGACAAACCCAATTCCGCCAAATGGAATGATGGTGACAGCACCGACAGGAATGTGATAACGACCGATTCCGGCGAAGGTGAGTTGAGTGAGGTCTCCGGCAGGAGAAATTAAGAGTTGTGGGCCGACAGAGAATCGGGAGTTTAAAAAATAGTCTCCCTGGAAACTGAGTGTGAACACGGTGTCGTCGGTGGTATCCGCCAAGTAACCGATGTCCGTTCCAAACCTCCAGTTATTTTCTGCCCGTACAGAAGGACTGCCGACTGAGAGCGCGAAAAGGAGGGCTAAGATAGCGATGATTGTTTTCACCCACTTATCGACCATTATGTCTCGTTTCCCTCTTGGTAAAAAAGGTTGTGTGAACGATGGAACGCATCCTTTTCCTATTTCGGAATCATTCTCTGGTCTTTTGTTGACCATGCCGCTTTAGATTAAACCCTTTTCAGAATCCTGACTTGAATTGATCCTAATAGAGTATGCCCTCGAATATCTGAAGGCCCACAAAAAAGGAAGGTGGGATTGTTTGCCCATCTCCTCACGGCCGTCGCGAGTACGAGGTGGAAAACTTGGGAGGGTGTCTGGGGCCCTCAGATACGTGAGTTCAGGACACTTTCATTATTGTTTTGCGGTATCCTCTACCATTTTTTCGGTACTTTCCATCGCCTCGTTGAGGGCTTCACCGGTTTCTTCTGCCGCGTTGTCCATGGCTTCTCCTGTGCTTTCCATGGCGTCATTGACGGATTCGGTCGTTTTTTCTACCGCTTGATCAAGGGTCTTTCCAGCTTTTTCGGCAGGACCCTCCGATTCCCCGCACCCTGACAGAGAGGCCATCAGCCCAAATGCACAGACCACACTCAGTCCAAATAGGCTCAATCGATTCATAGCAGAAACCTCCTGTTAAAATTGGGAAACACGTTGCTGTCCATCCTTTTGGTCCTTCGTACCAGAGTGGTCTTCTGGCCTGGAGACGGGTGTTAAATGGGGGACGAGGACCAATTCATGCGTGAATGAACTTAATCTATTGTACTCTAATTTGAAGAAAGATCAATGATTAATAAGTAGTTTTTTTAGGTTTATATTTTGTATGCCCGGCGACCTGATTGAAACAGAAAAATCCAGGGATGGCTTATGATATCGGGAGATTGGGATTCGGTCTTCCCGTAGAATGGATGTGGTGGTGTTGGTCGGTAATAGGGGACATACATAATGGTATTCACGGGCCGGTGGTGCCTTTTGTGTTTTGTGCCTTAACTTTTTTAGTTACCTGTCGATAAGAACTAGTACGTCTCAAATAGGAATAATAATCAGAACAAACAATTTTTTTGCGGTTGAGGATGTTATGGCAAAACCAGTTGGAAAACTTCGAAAAATAAACTTAAGTGAAGTGTGGGGAAATGAGGCCGACGGGTTTGCGGCATGGCTTCAGCAAGAGGAAATTTTAGACATATTGGGGGAGACGATTGAGCGTGCCCTCAAGCCGGCTGGAAGTGACATTCCTCTCAGTATTTTGGCCGGAGGCGTCCTCGCCAAAGATGCGAAAACTGGGAGTTACGTGATTGTGTTGGGTCATTTGGAGGGCATTGAGCCCGACGCGCTGGGGAAACTGATTATGTATGCCGCGGGCCTCGATGCGAAGACGGTGGTGTGTGTGGCCCAGGGTATTTCTGCGGAGATTCGCCAAACCTTGGATTGGCTGAATGGCGTTTCCCGTGATGAAGTGAAATTCTATGGCGCTGAACTTGAATTATGGCGGATTGACGATTCCGTCCCTGCTCCCAACTTTCACCTTGTGTGTCAGCCTAATTTGTGGGTCAGACAATTGAAAAACGGTCAGGAAGAGGGTGGGGAATCGAAAGCGGTGAAGCCATCTGAGTTTTCTGATTTGAATGCGAATACTGAAGAAAGTTCGAAAGGAACAAAAGAGAAAAGCGCGGCTCCACAAGGGAAGCCGGCTGCAGTAGGCAAGGACGGAGTTTCCGTGCGTCAGAATTTTGTGTATACTAAAACCTTCTCCTAAGCTACGAGTGTAGTTCTTCCCCGGTTGCCTGTTTTTAAATTCGCTCATCCCCAATACATGCACAGGAATGGGTTCCCTGAGCTCTTCTTTTCCTGCCATCCTTCCTGTGCTCTATGCCCGAATTTTTTTGTAAATCCACTGTATGAATCTTTCAACTTCCGTAGTCTTGGCTTGCAAAATTGCTCGCTGAAACCGGATTTGCCCCTGCGCCATAAACAGAAGATTCCGAATTCTTCCCTGGTATCCGAACCAAGAGAAAACGGCTGCTTGAGTTCCTCTTTTTCTCTCTAGCAGTCATGCCTGGTTTCCCCCAGAATTCCGACACTCATGTCTTCTCCTGTCTTAATGAGGTCTGACGAGTTTTTTTGTAACCATAAGGTATAGAATATTGTCTCGTTCGTGTTGAGAGTTGGCGCGACTCATGGTAGCGTGGGGGCACCTGTACTCTCCACGCCTGGCGTATACCCCACAGGTCGTTTGGAAAAGTTATTGGGGAAGGCCGTCCTCGGACCTTTTCGGACAATCTCTATGCCTGGAAACGGGAATCAAACATTCCGAGCCTTGTTTTTGGAAAGGCGAGTTGCTGAAAATTTTTGCAGTTAATTTTTTGAAAGCTTGTTCATTATGTCGTCACCAGACCAACATGTTTCCATCGACTTTATCAGAGCCAAGGTTATTGCAG
>JAUIKP010000447.1 GCA_030430725.1 Nitrospiria bacterium | reverse complement strand
TTCTTTGTAGGCTCCAACGAAAGGTTCGAGGTTGGGCTCAATCAATTCCTTCTGCATAGGTTGGGATTCAACTGCCTGTGATCGGGAATTCACATCTTGCGCATTCGCCACAGAAAGAAGTCCCAAGCCCCATACGCCCAGGATTACGAACAGCGCACTCAATTTTTGTAAACCCATTGTCATGGAATTCATACCATTTCTCCTTTGTTAAGTTTGCATAAACATTCCCAGCAAGCTGAGATCCAATAACCCTACTTGTCAATCTATCGTTTCGAAACGGTAAAACCGCAATCTCAAGGGGGAGTCTCTCGAACAATCGCTTCTCCTTTAGAGCCATGAAAAGGATCAAGGAAACCTGAAAAACGTTCAAAACGTTGTTTTTCATCCCATCGTTTAGGCATACAAAGCAAAAGCCAGGCCAAAGTCAGCGGTCGACGTGCGGAAATACCTTTGCGCAAGACATAACTTAAGTCGCGGGCACAAAAACCGGTTCGAAAGTTTCATTTTTTGGTGACCCTGCTTTTCCTACAAATAGCGTAGGGAAGACCCTACGAAGACACATGAAATCCCTACAGTTCAAACGGAAATATCACTAAGAAGACCCGATGAGTATTGGAGATTGCATGCATTAAGAATCCCAAACTTATCTATTGACTTGATTTTTTTGCTTAAGGAAAGAGATCAACGTTGTGTCCATTCGAATTGGTTGAACAAGGCAATCCGAATGCCGATTATTTATTTTCGCGAGGGAAATCCCGCCTGCAGCAACGTGGACATTCACAGGTATGATGGAAGGAACTATGGAGGAAACAGGAAGACGGCGAGCAGAATTCCTCAAACCAGAAAATGGGCACGAGAGATTAAGGGAAAACTAAACACTCGAAAAACGAACCATGCCACGCAACGACTAAGCGATAATTTCATAACAAGGCTCGAAGTTTTGTTGATCAATTTTCATCCGGTGCTGGTTGATGAAGGATTGCAGAAGTTCGTCCATGAGTTTCATAATCGTTGAATCCCCGTGAATTGCAAATGGCCCTTTTTTTTCAATGGCATTGAGCACTTGGGGCTTCACATGGCCGGCGACGATTCCTGAAAATGCCCGACGCAAGTTCGCCGCCAACATATGGATGGGTTGGTCGACATGAAGATTCAGTTGCGCCATCGATTCATGTGTGGGTTCAAAGGGTCTTTGAAATTCATGGTCGATGGTCAGATGCCAGTTGAAATAGAAGGCATCATGAGTCAGTTTTCGAAATTCCCGTACACGTTGGATGCCTGTCGTCATTTCATAGGCCCCACGCTGAGGATCGTCAATGATGATTTGATATCGTTGCGCGGCTTGAGTCCCGAGTGTTTGCTTGATAAAGATATCAATCGTTTCAAAATAGCTGGCACTGCCTTTGGGGCCCGTAAAAATAAGCGGAAAGGGCACCTCATTATTGTTCGGATGCAGCAGGACACCAAGTAGGTAAAGAATTTCCTCCAAGGTCCCCGCCCCGCCGGGAAACACAATAAACCCATGTCCAACACGAACAAATGCTTCAAGGCGTTTTTCAATATCCGGCATGATGACCAGTTCATTCACAATGGGATTCGGAGCTTCAGCCGTAATGATTCCTGGTTCTGTGATGCCCAAATATCGCCCGTTTTTAATACGTTGTTTGGCATGAGCAATGGTGGCGCCTTTCATCGGGCCCTTCATCGCCCCTGGCCCGCAACCCGTGCAAATATCCATGGAACGCAAGCCTAGTTGATGCCCGACTTCTTTCGTGTACCGATATTCGACTTCGCTGATCGAATGGCCTCCCCAGCACACCACCATATGTGGATCCTCAACAGAATGTATGATTTCGGCATTTCGTAAAATATGAAAAATCGCGTTGGTGATTCCATTGGAGGTCGTTAAATCAAATTTTTTATTGTGCTGTATTTCGTTCTGGACATAGATGATGTCACGAAGCACCGAAAAGAGATGCTCTTTAATCCCCTGAATTATCTTCCCATCCACAAACGCACTGGCAGGAGCGTTGATAAGCTCAAGCTTCACTCCACGATCCCGTTGCTCCAAGGCAATGTCAAAATCGGCATAGCGGGCGAAAAATGCTTTCGTGTCGTCCGTATCATTCCCACTCGTCAGGACCGCCAAGGCACTGCTTCTAAACAGTTCATGGAGGCCGCCCTCACTGGTCTCCCTGAGCTTTTCAACTTCCTGCTGCGACAGCATATGCATTGACGTATCGGGGGTGATGCTCACACTCACGCCCTGACTTGAAGCGGCACGCTTCATGGTGATGTACTCTCGATTGTTTTCCATTCTCACACCCTAGTTCAGAGTGAAATGAGAGCCTTTTTTGTATAAACGTTACCCAAGCCTGATCAATTAGAAAGGGCCAATTTATCACACCAACGTGTTCATGCTCTATGGTAGGCGTCAGAACATGCACTATGGCATGAAATGGGCGCTCCCCATGCAGAATATCACGAATGATGGTTATGGAAAGAATCTGGAAAATCCGGTAAAGAGAGTCAGACGAAGGGCATACTCGATTTAATTTTGAGGGAAAAATGAAGTTCAGCACTTCTTTACCAGTGGATCTTTTCGGCTTTTGCAATTCTTCCCTTCTGCCGTGACCTTAGGAAAGATGCTCTCACCTCCCGAGCCATACCTTACGAGTGTCATTGAAAAATAGGGCTCTTGCTTCAACAAGGAGAAATTTGCACGAAGGACCGCTCTTTACCTCGCTTCCCACTCATTCTTTGCCTTACAGCTGTCCTCTTATGTGTTGGGGCTTTTCAGCCTCTCAGCTTTGCCAACACAGAACAATCCTTCTATGACCGTCTGGGGCTATGATGCGATCTCCGCCGTCGTTGATGTCTTTTTGACAAAAGTTTAGGACGACCCGGTGGTAGGTCGGTTTTTTGTGGGAATGGGAACTGACAGCAGGGATCAATTGCGCCAAAAAATAAAAATCTTTTGTGCTTCAACACTGGGGAACCCTGCCAGAAAATCAATCGACCACTAGAACTGACCCACAGGGGTTTGGGGATCACCGACAAGGAGTTCGATATCGTGGCTAACCATTTGGCTGCGACACTTAAAGAATTTAACGTTCCTGAGAGGGAATAGGAGGAGGTGATGGCCAAAATCGGGAAACTCCGAACCTATTGAACGGAACAGTGAAAAACACCTTCGGGTCCCTCCGAATCGTGTCCTGCCTTTGAGGCACGTACCCATGGCGTGGAAAGTTCGGATTGAATCCTGCACCTAACCTCACACCAAGGAAATCACCGGGGCCGCGGTCAACAGAGAAGAAATGATCGGTCATCCCTAGCCGGGGTAAAAAATCTCAGGATTGACATGCAG
>JAUIKP010000446.1 GCA_030430725.1 Nitrospiria bacterium | reverse complement strand
TAATTGCAGTACGGTGATTTCACGGTCGGTGAGATCATGTTCCAAAATCCCTCGCTTCTTTCCCTTGCCTTCAGACAGTAAAGAAAACTCGACCAGAATTTTACTGGCAACTGATGGATGAATGAGAGACTCTCCACGCGCAATGGTCCGAATCGCAGCCACAATTTGCGCCGAATCACTATCTTTAAGTAAATAACCGGTGGCTCCGGCCCGCACCAGATCAAAAATGTATTGCTGTTCTTCATACATCGTCAGGGCCACTACCCCGATGTGAGGAAATTCCCGTTTAATGATACGCGTGGCTTCCACGCCGGTCATACCGGGCATACTGACATCCATGAGAATCACATCCGGCATAAGCAGTCTGGTTTGTTCGACGGCCTCTCCGCCATCCTTCGCTTCTCCTACGACCTGGATATCGTCCTTTGTTTCCAGAATCGCACATAACCCTTCACGCACCACACGATGGTCATCAACAATGAGGACTTTAGTCGTTTTGGGCATAAGGCACCTTTTCCTTTAATACCAGAGGAATGAAAATTTCAACCTTCGTGCCGGTGCCGGGTTTCGACACCCACTGCACGTTTCCGCCTAACATTCGCGCCCGCTCGGTCATACTTCTGACTCCGAAATGATCCCATTTTTCAGGATTCTGCCCCTCTGCCTTGACGTCAAAACCCTGGCCATTATCAGAAACGCTCGCTTTCAAGACATCTTTTTTGAGCGCTACTTTTACCATCACCTTCGTAGCTCCGGCATGTTTGGCCACATTGCTTAATGCTTCCTGGACCATGCGAAAAACAAAGACTTTCGCTTTCGGATCAAGTTGGGATTCATTCCCACTCCCTTCAAACTCAGTCCGTATCCGGTGCTCCCGTTCATAAGCCTTCAGATAATTCGACAACGCGGGAATAAAGGCTAAATGATCATATTGCCCCGGACGAAGGTTATAGACCACCTCCCTGGCCTCCTGAATGGCATGCTTCAATTGCACGGTCGTCTGATTGAGCATCGTCAAACACTTGGGGGGATCCTCCGCCACCAATTCACGGACACGCTCCATCTTCAGGCTCACGCCCACCAGGGTTTGCACCAAACCATCATGGATCTCACAGGCAATGCGCGTCCGCTCCTCATCCACCGCCCCTTCGGCTTCCTCTTTGACATACAAACGAAATAGCGATTGATACCGGGTGAGAGTATTTTCGATTTCGGCAGAAGCCCGGATTCTGGCTTCAATTAATTGCCACATAAACTTGGCGCTCGCGCCCCCCACCAACGCTAAGTGTGGGGCATGGGACTCAAGCAGGGTCTTCTCCACATCGGGATCGCCCGTCACGTCAATCACCAGATCCACATCTTTGATCTTGAGCAAATCTTGATAGCGGCGAAGGACAGGAATCCCGATTTTTTTAGCGAGACGGACACCCATGGTGTGCGGACGTATTTCACTCAACCCTACCACGGTAACCAGAGGATCTTCCGCAAAAATTTCCATTAGTGCGGTACCGCCATGCCCCCCACCAATAATCGCCACCCGGCTGGAGGTCACTTTTGATTTTGATCGCCGGGGATTAGGTTTGGTGATGCGTGGGGAACGAGGAGAGGGTTTGGGGGATGGCATAGACACCCACTTTCATGATCGGGAACTGGTTGAAGATCTTTTCCGAGAGAAGAGCCCCCCTTGTCACGTTATGATGCGGACGAAACGGGGGGACTCGATATCCGCTACAGACACATGAGTATGACTCAGGACATTCTGGTGTCTTGGGTTAAGGCCCGTATGGTATCCATAAATTGATCGATGTCTTTAAATTCACGATACACCGAGGCAAATCGAACATACGCGACGGGATCCAATTCTTTTAAGGCCCGCATGACTTCTTCTCCGACGGTTCGGCTTGGAACTTCTGTTTCTCCAAGGTCCTGAATACGTTTTTCAATCCGATCGACCGCCGCACCTAACGCTCCAATACTGACCGGACGTTTTTCGCAGGCCTTTTTGAGCCCTGCTAAAATTTTGGCCCGATCAAACGGCTCTCGCCGATTGTCTTTTTTGACCACCATCGGCAAATTTTCTTCGATTCGCTCGTAGGTGGTGAACCGCCGCTTACAGCCTAAACATTCGCGACGGCGCCTGATTACTTCTCCTTCACGTGCGGTCCGCGAATCAATGACCTTATCTTCCAATTGGTCGCAAAAAGGACATTTCACGAAGAGCGGCCCTTACCTTAAGGATGGAAGGCGGTGGAGGAAGGTTAGTATGGATGAAAGATCGGAAATCGCGAGCACAGGTCTTTGACATCCCGCAGAATCCGTTTATGGAGGGATGTCTCCTGAGAATGTTGGATGACCTCATCCATCCAGGCAAGAATCTGCTCCATCTCGGGTTTCTGCATGCCACGGGTTGAAACCGTCGGTGTGCCAATACGAATACCGCTTGCGACAGCCGGTGGTTTTTCATCAAACGGCACCGCATTTTTATTGACCACAATCCCTGAGGCATTGAGAGCGGCCTCGGCTTCTTTCCCTGTTACGCCTTTGGGAGTCAGATTCAAAAGGAACAAATGATTGTCGGTCCCACCGGAAACCACCCGATATCCCCGCTTCAAAAATCCTTCAGCCAGCTCCTTGGCGTTAGCCAGCACTTGTTGTTGATAGGTCTTAAAACCAGGAGACAGGGCTTCTTTAAAAGCCACCGCTTTGGCTGCAATGATATGCATGAGCGGCCCACCCTGAGTTCCAGGGAACACCATTTTGTCAACGGCTTTGGCATGCTCTTCTTTGCACATAATCATGCCGGAGCGTGGACCACGCAACGTTTTATGGGTCGTAGTGGTGACAAAGTCAGCATAGGGAACCGGGCTTGGATGCAATCCGACCGCAATCAAACCCGCAATGTGGGCAATATCAACTAGTAGATAGGCACCAACCGATTTCGCTATCGCCTGAAAACGTGGGAAGTCAATAATTTTGGAATAGGCGCTGGCACCGACAACAATCATACGAGGGCGGACTTCCTGAGCCTGCCGCTCTACCACATCATAATTGATCTCCTCAGTTTCCCGATCAACTCCATAGGAAAATGCCTGAAACAGTTTTCCTGAAAAACTTACACGGCTGCCGTGGGTGAGATGCCCACCATGAGCAAGATCCATCCCTAAGATGGTGTCTCCTGTTTTTAGGACCGAAAGATAGGCCGCCATATTGGCTTGGGAACCAGAGTGGGGCTGGACATTCACATGTTCACACCCAAAAATTTCTTTGGCTCTCGCAATAGCCAAATCCTCGACCGTATCCACATGTTGGCATCCGCCGTAATATCGCCGGCCGGAATACCCTTCCGCGTATTTGTTGGTCATCAGACAGCCTTGGGCACCCAGAAC
>JAUIKP010000445.1 GCA_030430725.1 Nitrospiria bacterium | reverse complement strand
CATACCCCTAAGATGACGTGGGAGAAACTTCAAGAGTTCCCCGGACCTGCAGACGTCAAGATTGTTCGGGAAGACCCGTCGCTTGGGGCCAAGACCATGCTGGTTCGGATTCCTGCCGGCGGTCGCATTACGCCTCATAGCCACCGTGGCATCGTTCAACATTTTGTCCTTGAGGGACAATACGAAACGGACGGCCAGGTATGTGAACCGGGCAGTTATCGGATGATGCCCGCGCATGGTGGTGTCTCTCCCATAACCACAAAAGAGGGAGTGACCATCCTCATGATCTATGACCCGGTTTCCAGCTAAGCCGGGCATATTCGGTTCCTGGGCGAGGGGGGAACTGTATAAAGGAAATGTGATGAACAAGGTGTAAGGGGTATGGTCGGTCGATGAATGTTGCAGGTTTTTCATGTGAAGGGGAGGGAATTTTATGACTATTCAAGGCGTCCCAGCCACAGGGTTGAAGACTGTCGGACAAATTGTGCCAACCAATGCATTGAAATTCGATCGGAAGCTGAATGCCCTCGCCGCGGCAATCGAGTTACTTGCTCATCATACCCCCGGGGGGCCGGTCGTCGACGAAAAAAACCATTTTATCGGATTTATCAGTGAATTTGATGTCCTCCGGGCTTTGGAAGCGGGAAAAGACCTGAACAAAGTGACGGTCGAAGAGGTGATGAAAAAAGATCATATTGCGATTGCGGCGACGACGTCGATCAAGGATGCCGTGCACCTCATGGAAGAGCAACGATTGTTGAGTCTGCCGGTAGAGCGAAACGGAGAGGTGATGTATACCGTGACACGACATGATCTGTTGCGGGCCTGGATTGGATTGGGATTGGGCATAGAAGCTGGGAATGAATAGATAAGTGGATTGGCGCGGACTCCCAGTATGGGAACGCCCACGTAAACTCTAAGAGGAACATGTACCTTGAGGGGGAAATCTCAGGGATGCGGAAGAGGGTGAGGGAGTTGGATCATACCGAGAGGGGGACGTGAGACATCCTGGTCTTCGTCAGGGCATGAGAGGTGGTCTATGAATTCAGAATCTAACAGCTATGTCACAGTCAGGGTTTTTGAGGCTTCAGATCCCTGTGAATGGGAACTTCTCGGGCCGGATGGAACGGCCATTGAAGGATGGCATCTTTTGTCGGTGGGGCGTGACCATTCAGGGAGGTACTCGCTTCAGGTGGCCTTTGATCAATTTCATTGTGTCAATGCAGAGGGCCAAAAGGTCAACGTCCATCTGAGTGGGGTTTCCGCTCAGAAGTTGGAGAATGAACCACCCCCTCCGAGTGCCCGTACCCATCGGCTCCCACCGAATTGATCAAAACATTGAACCGATGGAAGAAGGGGATGGCAGAGGAACGTCATAGAGAGTCTTAATGAGGATATGCGCTCAAAACAATCCGGTCTGCTCGGGCCGGAACACTCCGGAGAGGATGAGAAATGGAATGGGAGGTAGATATGGTATTTGCCTAGGCCGAATGATGAACCGCTGAATAAAAAGAAGAGCGAAGTATTATTCCTTTTCAATCTTTACGAAACTTTCGTTCCTGTCATCCATTAAATCTTTCGTCAGTTGAGAATATGTATTTCAAGGGGTTTTCACATAGGTTTCAAGGGTTTTTCACAGGTGAAGAGGAAGTGTCTTTTAATTAGGTTGGTAAAGGAAGCACAGAGGGGGAATTCATGCTGTTTCAGGTAAGGAAATGAAAATTTGGAAATTTTGTCAAGACTATATTGATTTTCGAAGAGGATTTGAGTCAACCATTCAGAAAATGTTCAAGATGTGCGGAGAAAAAGAAAGAAATTAAATAAGTGACTCCCTGGTAGGTTGCCAAGGCAGAGTCATTCCTTCAGGACAGAAAGCATAAGGATCTCCCAACTGTTCGGTGACAGTAACATAACCCAGAAGTGCAACCATACTTTAAGCAGGAGGGAAATTTATGCGTGAACTGGCATATGTGTTGATAGGAGTGTTGGGTGGAATGGGAATGATGAGTCTTAGTCAGGAGAAAGGACCGGATCCCACAACTATGTTGACCCCGGTGAGTTATGCGATGACGTCTGCTGAGCAAGCTGCTGAAACAGACGATGAGAAACCCTGGACAGGGGCCGATTTATTAGAGATGGCGCAGGTTTATGATCAACAGGCCGATGAGCTTCAAAGTGAGGCCGTGCGATTGGAACAGCAAGCCATGAGCCTTGCCAAAAAGCCTCATATGGATCCCAAGGGGTTTACCAGGTCGGGGTGGATGTTGATTGCCTCAACGCGATGGAAGTCGGCAAAAGAATTACGGGAATTGGCCGCCATGCATCGTTCGGAAGGACAACGTCTTCTGGCATTGGAAAAAAACGGAGAGGTCCCACCTGAAGATTTAGATAAGGAAAGTAATGCTTCTCAGGAACATGGCACATGAACTGTGGTGTTGTTTAAGGGTAATTTAGGTCAGGATCTCCCTGGTTTGTTGCGGTCTCGTCCACCCTGCTCACGCATCATGTATCGACACTGATTAGTTGAGTGTTGAGTGGTTTTCGTCGCGAAAAAGACATTCTTTTCAGACCATCTTTTTCTTCAGCATGACGTTGACGGCGGGAAAAGGAGCGGCGGGTATGGCAGACCTTATCAAAGGATTTGAAAAATTTCACGAGGAAATCTATCACCACAAGCAGGGGTTGTTCCAAAAACTTGCCCACCACCAAGAACCTCAGGCCCTGTTTATCACCTGTTCCGATTCCCGCATTAATCCACATCTGCTGACGCAAACCGAACCAGGAGACTTGTTCATCTTGCGAAATGCGGGCAATCTGGTTCCACCGTATGGAGCCGCGATCGGCGGCACCACGGCGACGATCGAATTTGGTGGGTCGGTCCTACAGGTCAAAGAAATCATCGTGTGCGGTCATACCGATTGTGGTGCCATGAAGGCTTTGGTTCGGCCGGAATCGCTTCAAGATCTTCCAGCTGTCAGGGATTGGCTTCGCATGGCTGAAAGTACACGTCAAATTGTGAAAGAAATGTACCAGGAACTTAAAAGCGAGGAACTGTTTGTCGCGACGATAAAAGAGAATGTGTTGGTTCAGCTTGAGCATTTGAAGACTCATCCTGCGGTCGCCAAGCGGTTGCGCATGGGGAATCTGACGCTCCATGGATGGATCTATTCTATCGCGACAGGAGAGGTCTGGCTGTACGATCCGCATCAAGAAAAGTTTGTTTTCCCCAAAGACGTCAAAAAGGTCAAGGATGCCTAGATGTGGAAGCTCTTCCGCAATTTGGCATGTGGGATGACTCATGATGAAAAAACTGCAGTATAACGGGCTTTTCACGATGACGTGGAAAGATGTGCAACGCGATTTTCTGGCGTCTATTGTCGTGTTTTTGGTGGCATTGCCAT
>JAUIKP010000010.1 GCA_030430725.1 Nitrospiria bacterium | reverse complement strand
CATCGGCGACTTTATATAAATAATTTTTGGCCTCTTTGATCTTATATTGGACAATGAACTCAAGAGACAAAATATTCATGTCTCCGGTCAGCATGAGCGCTTCTCTGGGAACGAATTGGGTTCGTCCGCGGTCGGTACGAAACCCCACCTCTACCCCATGAAGTTTTTCAACTTTTGGGGTGTCGACCGTTTCTATAAATGGGATTTTAAAATGTGGTCCGGATTCAACCTCCCGAACAATGTCGCCAAACCGTTTCACCAGACCTTGCTCGTCAGGGGCAACAATAAACACCGATTGCCAGAGAGCCAGGACGGCTAAGACGATGTAGACGATTGATTTGAAACCCCGGCCGGGCACAAGTCGAGTGAGTTGGTCTTGTGCTTTCCGAAGTGCTTCATCGAGAGGATCTTGACCGCTTCCTCCCCACGGATCTTTAGGTTCCCATGCCATACGTTAGTCCTATATTTGAGTTTCAAGCGGGACGAGCGAGGTAATTACTGTAGTTACGGGAACCAAGGTAACAGAAATTTTTGAATGGGGCAATAAATAAAAGATCAATGAATCCTATTCCAAACCCGCTGGGAGTGCAGTACTGCTGCTCTCTGATCGGTTTTGAATTCGTTGTATTGGCATTTTTTTTGTGAAGTGGGTCCGTCAGGGACTTGGATCTGGTTTCAGGAATTAAAATTCATATTCCCCTTTGGAATTTTTTGATATTTGGAGTGAAAGGAGGTTGGGTGGTACGGGAAGGGACCTCCATATGGTAGGCAGTTTAGAGGTGTTGCTTGCTTGCCCATAGGTGGTTGATGTTGATCCAATAGCCGAAGAGGGCTTGGTGATGTGGCGGCGTTACCAGGGAATTAGAGTTGACGGAATTCAGGGAGGAATATTTGAATGTGGAAAGAGCGTCGGCAAAGGTGAAGGTTTGCGATATTACTCCTGTTGGATATTCTCCATTAGATAATTGAGTAAGGCCGGGAAAATGCCATAGTTCGGCAAGGGGGGGGTGATGAATCGGACGCGCAGACAATGAAATCCAAATTTCTGGCCCGGATATCCTCGCAATTACCTCATCGGCATCTGCTGCTGCATAAGCCCTACGGTGTCCTCTCAAAATTTACCGATTCTGAAGGACGCCCGACGTTAGCCGACTATGTGGCTGAATCGCAGGTGTATCCGGCTGGACGATTGGATATGGATAGTGAGGGCCTGCTGCTGCTGACTTCCGATGGAGATCTGGCGCACCGTTTGACCTCGCCGTTTCAAAAAGTGTTCAAAACCTATTTGGTTCAAGTGGAACGTATTCCAGATGAACCAGCCCTCGTGGGGCTTCGGGAAGGTGTTTTGGTTAAGGGCAAGCGGACTCGGCCCGCTAAAGTCCAGCTTCTTCAAGTTGAGCCTGACGTCTATCCTCGTCCGGTCCCCATTCGTTTTCGCAAATCCGTTCCCACGGCATGGTTGCGGATGGAAATTCAGGAAGGCATGAACAGGCAGATTCGGCGTATGACCGCCCAAGTAGGGCACCCGAGTCTCAGAATCATTCGTGTCGCCATTGGGCCGATCCGGCTGGATTCCCTTGCGCCAGGACAATGGAGGGAGCTTCGAACAGAAGAGTTGTGCGGGTTGTCTTCATGACTTTCTGTGTCGCGTGTGTGGATAGCAAAAAAGCCATTCGGATGAAAGAATTGCCCGGAGCCTGAAACATCCCTCATTTTTGATTTTGACCATGGTGCCGGTAAAAAGCGGTTGTTAGGGTTTTTACCTTGAACATTGTTGTCCAGACAGGTAAAATTCGGCGCTCGTCCTTTATTAAACGTACATGAGTTGATGACCGGCGAAACGTCGGCATGACACATTTTTAACTCAGGTCGATGTCATGATGGTGTGTGGTCGGTCAAGGGCAACCCCTCGCGCGCTGTTTTGTCTCCCAGCTAGAACGCCAGAAAGAAGTTCATTCAAGAATGAGGCATTTCCCTGTGGACAAATAGAATAGACGGTCGGGTTTTAGGTTGCGCCGTCTGGTCCTAGCCCATATCCGGAATTCGACGGTTTGATCGAGTTCCTGTTGGGCCGGTGCGAACAATTCACTATTGGTCACTTACATAAGAATGGAGATATCCCTAACATGTCGGTAACTATTATTCTGGCTCTGTCCGTTCTCGGATTAGTTGTTGCGTTTTACTACTCTTCATCGGTCCTGAAAATTCCCATTGATATGGGCGTTGAAGATTCGGAAACCCGGAAGCGTCTGGCGAAAATCTATTCGGCTATTGCCACCGGGGCCATGGCATTCCTGAAGCAGGAATATAAAATTATGGCCATTTTCATGGTGGTTTTTGCTGCAATCATTGCGGTGTTAATTGATGATCATCACACCGATTATGTGAATGAGGGGCTGTACACGGCGATTGCATTCATTTTTGGCTCCATCATTTCCATTGCCTCGGGTTTCATCGGGATGAAGATCGCCACACAAGGAAATGTACGAACGACCGTCTCTGCCAATCAATCCCTCTCCACGGCATTTAATGTTGCCCTGCATTCAGGCTCCGTGATGGGGTTTGGGTTGGTCAGCCTAGCGGCCTTGGGACTGTTAATTATCTATCTAGGGCTCAAAAGTATTATGCCGGCTCAACTCCCGACGCATATTTTGATGGAAGTCATTGCCGGCTTTGGTCTCGGCGGTTCGTCTATTGCGTTATTTGCTCGTGTAGGTGGCGGGATCTTCACCAAAGCCGCCGATGTCGGGGCTGATTTGGTGGGAAAGGTTGAAGCCGGGATTCCTGAAGACGACCCGCGGAATCCTGCGGTGATTGCCGATAACGTGGGAGATAATGTTGGTGACGTAGCCGGAATGGGCGCCGATCTATTTGGTTCCTGTGCGGAAAGCACTTGTGCCGCGATGGTGATTAGCGCTGTCGCTTTTTCAGGAATGGTTGATGCGTTGTTGTATCCAATCCTTATTTCTGCGATCGGAATCCCCGTGAGCCTTCTCACCCTGATGATGATCAAGGTCAATTCTGAGGACCAGGTTGGTCCTGCATTGAAAAAGATGCTGATCATTTCCAGTGCGCTGATGGCAGTGGTGATGTTGTTTGTCACCAAGGCCATGCTTCCGGATACCTTTGAGATTGGTGGACAGGCGTATACCGATCTGGGTGTGTATTTTTGCTTCCTGTCAGGCTTGATCGCTGGGCTCGCCGTGGGATTGATGACTGAATACTATACCTCCCATGATTATGCTCCCGTGCGTGAAGTGGCCAAGTCATGTGAAACGGGTTCGGCCACGAATATCATTTTTGGTCTGGCCCTCGGCTATCAAAGTGCCGTCGGTCCTTATCTTGCCATTGGTCTCGCCATTTATATCCCGTGGATGTTAGCCGGCATGTACGGCGTGGCCATCGCCTCCCTTGGTATGTTGGGGACACTTGTGATTGCTCTCACCATTGATGCCTATGGACCGGTTTCTGATAATGCCGGGGGTATCGCTGAAATGGCCGGTATGCCGGAACACGTCCGAAAGCGGACGGATGTCTTGGATGCTGCCGGCAATACGACGGCTGCCATTGGCAAGGGATTTGCCATCGGTGCGGCTATCCTGACCTCATTGGCTTTGTTCGCGGCCTTTCTTACCCGGGCGGACTTACTCCTTAAGGAACAACATGGCCCCGATTTTGATTTGTTAGGCAGTATTAATTTGTTGGATCCCCTTGTGTATACCGGGTTGTTTATCGGGGCCGTGTTGCCCGCCTATTTTTCTGCCATGACAATGAAATCGGTGGGGGCGGCCGCCTATAAGATGATTGAGGAAGTCCGACGGCAGTTCCGCACGATTCCCGGCCTCATGGAAGGAAAGGCCGAAGCAGATTATGAGCAATGTGTCGCCATTTCAACTCAAGCGGCCCTAAAAGAAATGATTGCACCGGGCATTCTGATCATGGGAACGCCGCTGATCACCGGATTCCTATTTGGCATTCAAGCGGTGGCCGGTGTGCTTGCCGGGTCACTTGTCGCCGGTGGCGTCATCGCCATCTCCTCATCGAATAGCGGGGGGGCTTGGGATAATGCAAAGAAATTTATTGAGGCTGGAAATCTTGGAGGGAAGGGGACCGACACACATAAGGCCGCAGTCGTTGGTGATACCGTGGGTGATCCCCTGAAAGACACCTCAGGGCCGTCGCTGAATATTTTGATCAAGCTTTCTGCCATTCTGTCATTGGTGTTTGTGCCATTTTTCGTCCAGTATGGGGGGATTTTGATAAAGTAATTTCCACGGCGCATGGGCGCTCAACAAGGCCGAGGCTCCCGTCGGCTTTGTTGGGCCGGATGCTGTATTTCTTGTTATTTATGCATGGCGTAGATGGTGTTTTTATTTTAAGTTGCAAGGCGACACTGTCCCTATCTGTATCTGTTGTCTTCATGTTTATCTTGATATTGTGCTTGTCATTATCCCATTCTTTGCGCAATTTTTATCTTCCTCTTCATCCCTTTTTTCTGCCCTTTCCGGTGGCTGACCAAGATGGTCATTCCAGCGGTTTTTCTCCTCATTTTTCGGCCTCATTACAACACAGATTGATGTTCCAAAATTTTTAAGGTCGAGACCCCTATTTTAGTGATAATGAGAGTAGCCATGAGGCACTCCCGTTTTTCTCCTTCATGGTTGATCCGGTTCAGAGGGACACGGCGATCTCTCTCTATTGGCAGGTGTTCTGCCTAGTTCTGGTAAGCAGGTTTCCTATCTGACTGAGATGGCGGGCGAAAAAGGAGTCACCCCGTATGGAACCACCCAAACAACCAGGAGATTTTTCTCTTCAGAGGAAAAAAAAGTCTGAGGCGGTTTCTTCCGCAGATGTGGATCTGTTGGTGGAGATGATTGCCCAGGGTATTTCAGTTCCACTGGCAACAATCCAAAGCGCCTGTCAGAAAATCACCATGACATGCGGTCGACTGAATGAGGTGTTTGAGGAGAAGGCCCTATCCGATTATGGACAGGGGCCACTCGGCCCTCTTGTCACTGACGAAATTCCCGAGGCAGTACAGCGTATACAAGGTGAGGTGGATCATGTGCGTGGTATCACGTCGGGACTTCTTCAGTTTATCCGGCTTGGGCAGATTGTCCTTCAGTGGGAGGGCCTGGATGTGAATCAGCTTGTGATGGGAATCGTGACTTCCATGGAGAAGAACCTCCAAAGCAAGGAAGTCATGGTGCGGATTGAGGATCTTCCAGATTGTATGGGGGATGAGGTGTTAGTGACCCAAGTGTTCTCGATTTTGATTGATAATGCCCAGAAATATCTCGATCCTGTACGTCCGGGAGAAATTATTATCTCGGGTAAAACCATGCATGGTTGGTCCGTCTATTCTGTTGGGGATAACGGAATCGGGATTGCGGGAGAACATCACGCCGGAATTTTTGAGGGGTTTTCCCACCCTGCCGTGGAACCGGAAGGTCATCAAGGGATGGGATTGGCCATTGTGCGTCGTATCATAGACCGGCATCAAGGAAGCATTGAAGTCGATTCAAGTCCGGGACACGGCTCGATTTTTCGGGTGTACTTTCCTCGGGCGATTATTGTCGAGGAGGGAGAAGGGAAAGAAGAATGAATCGAAGAAAGTGAAAACGCGTTTTACCCATCGGGTCAATTGAATTTGCCCACACGCTCGGTTAGCCACTTTGACAGAGGCCTTGGCCAGCTTTCAATCGTTTCCTGAAAGGGTCTGTTGAAAAAAGCCGCCAGCGGCGTTCTCGCCATTTTCCCGTGCTTACGTATTCCTTGTACGCTCCGCGCGCAAAAATGGCTGTGGCCTTGCTGGACGGACTTTTTTGAACCGACCCGAGGCCTCTGATCTTCAAAGTCGCCTTGAGGGTTTTTTCCCCATGGAGAACAGTATTATTCAACACTCCCTGAAATTGTTGTTGGTCACGGTGTGCGTCTTGGACCTTCTTTCATGACTCTTCGAAGCGACACATTTTGCAAGAAGTCGCATGAAACGTTCTTTCGAACCTGATCTTTTGAGCGGCAGAAAGGTCATCACGCATGAGCGTGGTGGTGAATGGCATGGGAAGAACTGCCCCTGAGGAAGGATGAGAAGATTTTGAGAAAGGTAGCAAGAAAGCGAAATTGGCAAGCGTCGAAATTGACGTTTCGGTCATCTCAGATCGAAGTGACTCCCATCGAATAATTTCTTACCGATGGCGGCGGGTTTGCCCTAAGCGCCGAGGGCGTGGTTGTGTCGTTCTACTGTTTTTTCTAATCGGACTGCCTTTCATTTTATTTTTCCAACCTAATCCTCGCAAAATCCGACTCACGTGGTCGGGGTGATATTTTACTCCGAACCATTTCCGGATCATCCGGCCAATCAGGCGACAGGTCCAACGATCAGTCCGCATCTTCGCGGCTTGTGGTCCTCGTTGAAGCATACGGAGGAGATGTTGGCGTTGTTTAGGCGACAGGCGTGATGGACGACCGGTATGGGGTTTGGACTTCAAGGCATTTTTGCCGCCTTGTTCGAGGGCATCTTTCCATCGTTTGACGGACGACGGTGCTGCACCGATCGTTCGTGCGACCTCGCGAATGCCTCGACCTCTGGCCAGCAGACTGGCAGCCAATCGGCGTCTAGCTTCTAGTTTTGCTGCACTACCCTTTGGTCTCATGAATCCACTTCTCGGAGTTCTCCATGCAACTCTTGAGGATAAATGTAAGTTTTCCGGTAAAAGATTGAAGGAAGGATTCCTGGGAAAAAATGACGAAAGGCGAGGATGCGATGATAGCGTAATTTTCACATGTCGAAGCATGAGGAAAATCACCCTCATGCATGGCACGTCAAGAATGGGTCAGAAGCTGTTCAGTGGGAAAAAGTGGGGATTCCGATATCGCGACTATTTGCGAGACAGGCGCCTGCATCGATCATTTCTTGGAGGACATTCTTGGCCTCATCATTTTGGGGATCGCTCCCCTTCGTGGCATCAGTGAGCAAGACGACTCGAAAGCCGCGTTGACAGCCATCGAGAACCGTGTGCTTGACGCAATGTTCGGTAGGAAGTCCCAGCACATACAAGGTGTGGACGCTGAGATCTTCCAGTCGGTCGGCCAGACTCGTACCATCAAAACCGGATCTTGAATCTTTCTTCGGATCGGTTCCTTTGGAAATGACCATCATCCCGGGAGGAAGGACTAAATCGGAATGAAATTGAGCTCCCCGTGATCCTTGGACTCCATGGGCGGGCCAAGGCCCCCCTTGCTCCACGAAGGAGCTGTGATTAGCTGGGTGCCAATCTCTGGTTGCCAGTATGGCCCAGCCTTGACGGCTGAAGTGTTTGATGTAGGCGTTGACAAGAGGAATGAGGCTGTTGGCCTCGGGAACAGCCAGTGCCCCACCCGGAAAAAAGTCATTTTGCAAATCGACTAAGAGGAGGGCGGAATGCTGATCGGGTTGGGGAACGATCAAGGTTGGAGCAGGGGAAGGATCTGACGGGGAGGAATGCTTGGAAAGTTTCATGTTCGTTATGCCACAATTTCCGTCCCGATGCCTTTATCGGTGAAAATCTCAAGTAACACCGCATGAGGCACACGTCCATCAATAATGTGCGCCTTGCGGACGCCACCCTGAAGGGCAGTTAAACAGGCATGAACTTTTGGGAGCATGCCTGCACTGATGACCTGCTTTTTGACCATGCGTTCCATGTCTTTCCTGGAGAGGGTGGAGACGTGCCGGTTATTGGCATCACGTATGCCTTTGACATCGCTTAAGACCAGTAATTTTTCCGCTTGAACCGCTCCAGCTATGCTGCCTGCTACCAGATCCGCATTGATATTATGGGTTTTCCATTTGGCGTCGACTCCAATTGGGGCAATGACCGGGATGAAATTCGCCTCTTGAAGTGTCTGCAGTAATGTGGTGTCCACGTGGCTGACTTGGCCGACGAGGCCGTAGTCTTCAGGTTGCAGCGCCTCGGTTGATCCGCTGTAGGTGTGAATAAGGCTCTTGGGATTAAATGGCTTCGTGGTCATGAGGCGAGCATCTTTGCCGGTGAGTCCGACGGCCTTGCCGCCATGCTGGTTCAGCAAGGACACGATTTCCTTGTTGATTTTTCCACCGAGAACCATTTCCACGATTTCCATGGTTGGCTGATCGGTGATGCGAACTCCATGCAGGAATTTTGCCTCAATACCGAATTTATCCAGTATTTCGTTAATTTGTGGTCCACCGCCATGGACGATAATCGGTTGCAATCCGACATATTTCAATAAGACGACATCTTCGGCGAAGCCTTCTTTGAGATCCTCATGGACCATTGCGCTTCCTCCATATTTGATGACCACGGTTTTTCCAGCCAGGGTCCGAATATAGGGAAGCGCTTCAATCAGGATGTCAGCTTTTTTAATCAGTTTGATCATGCAACCTACTCATGGGCTCCCAGATGTGGGGGGAATGGTCGTAGCCAAAGGGAAGCATAGCCATAGTAACAGATCTGGTGATTTCAAAGAATGTACCGGCTGAGGTCTTCATCCTTGACAATACTTTGAAGATGATCCCGCACATACTGTGCGCTGATCACGACCTCTTTTTCCTGAAGGTCTTGCGCTTCAAATGAGACATCTTCCAATAACCGTTCCACGATGGTGAAGAGCCGTCGTGCGCCGATGTTTTCGGTTCGGTCATTTACCTGCACAGCGGTGGCCGCAATTTCTTCAATCCCGTCTTTGGTAAATTCCAACGCGATCCCTTCTGTGGTCAGTAAAGCATGATATTGTTTGACCAGGGCATTCTTGGGTTCGGTTAAAATGCGGATGAGGTCATCCTTTGTGAGGGGCTCTAATTCTACACGGATAGGGAATCGGCCTTGTAATTCCGGAATCAAGTCCGAAGGTTTGGCCACATGAAATGCTCCTGCGGCAATAAACAATATATGATCAGTTTTGACCGGGCCATGTTTGGTATTGACCGTCGAACCTTCCACAATCGGGAGGAGGTCCCGCTGTACGCCTTCCCGGGAAATGTCCGGGCCCGTGTGTTTCTCCCGTCCAGCAATTTTGTCAATCTCGTCCAGGAAGACAATCCCCGATTGTTCCGTGCGGGTAATAGCTTCCTTGGTCACTTCTTCCATGTCAATAAGTTTTTGCGCCTCCTCCTGTGCCATAAACTTCAGGGCTTCTGAGACTTTCATTCGACGATTTTTCTTTTTTCCCGGCATCATGCCGCCGAGCATATCCCGGAGGTTGTGCTCGAGATCTTCCATGCCCCCGATATTGGAAATAATTCCGACAGGAAGTCCCCCTCGTTCTTTAATTTCTATTTCCACCATCCGGTTGTCCAGTTTGCCTTCGCGCAGCTGGAGGCGCAGTTTTGAACGGGTGGATTCCTGATGATCCTGCTTCTGTTGTGTGGGAGCACCGGCTGACTCCTCAGTGGCCTCCAACGAAGGGCTTGACGGGGAGGGTGGAAGCAGCATATCTAAGACCCGCTCTTCGGCCATGTCTTCAGCCTTTTTTTGAACCTTCTCCAGATAAGCCGCCTTGACCATATTAATGGATAGATCGGTGAGGTCACGTATCAGAGATTCCACATCTCTGCCGACGTACCCTACCTCGGTAAATTTGGAAGCCTCAACTTTAATAAAGGGCGCATCTGCTAATTTTGAGACTCGTCGGGAAATTTCGGTTTTTCCGACACCAGTAGGGCCAATCATGATGATATTTTTGGGGACGATTTCATCACGGAATTCCGGGCTGAGTTGCTGGCGCCGCCAGCGGTTTCGTAACGCGATGGCGACCATGCGCTTAGCGTCTCGTTGTCCAATGACATAGCGATCTAACTCCTCCACGATTTGGCGTGGAGTGAGGGAGTCCAAATTTTTGGGTGTTGGTGAAGTTCCTTGTTCCATACGTTATGCCGATAACTCCTCAATAACAATGTGATGGTTGGTATAAATATCGATTCCTGCCGCGATTTGCATGCTATGTGCCACAACCTGGGACGGGTGCAGTTCGGTGTGAGCCAGGAGAGCGCGAGCAGCAGATAACGCGTAAGGTCCCCCTGATCCAATGGCCAAAATCCCGTCTTCCGGTTCGACCACATCACCTGTGCCGGTGATAAGGAATGAATGCTCGCGGTCGGCCACCGCTAAAAGCGCTTCTAATCGTCGAAGGACCCGATCGGTTCGCCAATCCTTCGCCAGTTCAACGGCGGCTCGTGTCAGATTCCCTCGATACTCTTCCAGCTTTGCGTCGAATTTTTCAAATAAGGTAAACGCATCCGCGGTCGCCCCTGCAAAGCCAGTGAGCACTTTGTCTTGATGCATTTTCCGGAGTTTCTTGGCGTTACTTTTCATAATGGTGCTGCCCACGGTGACTTGGCCATCACAGCCCATGGCCACTGTAGGCCCTTTGCGTACGCACAGAATCGTTGTGGATCGAATTTTCATCGTTTGAGAGGGTCTCCTTCCGGGGGTATGGAGTGAGAAGAGCCGGATCGGGGGTGTGCCCGGTCATAAACGGCCATGAGTTGGTCAGTTGCCACATGGGTGTATTTTTGGGTTGTGGCGAGCGAGGCATGGCCCAAGAGTTCCTGGATGGCCCGCAGGTCGGCTCCTTCATCGAGGAGGTGGGTGGCAAAGGAATGGCGCAGAGTATGGGGAGTGACCGTCTTAGTGAAACGGTGTTCGGTCTCTTGCTTCAACATGCGTTCCACGCTTCGAGCGGTCAACCGCCCTCCTCGAGTATTGAGGAACAGAGGTTGTGATCCTGAGTAGGGCACTTGTGGAGCCGAAATGCCGGTTGGTGTAATCTTGTTCTTGTGGGGCGGATGACGTTGATAATCCAAGATGGCGTTAGTCGCCACCGTGCCAATAGGCACTATCCGCTCTTTTTTCCCTTTTCCACGCAACCGGATCAAACGGGTTTCTAGATCCACATCCCCCCAATTTACCCCGACCAGTTCTGATACCCGAGCCCCGCTTGCATATAAAGTTTCTAGAATGGCGTGGTTTCTCAACTCAATCCATTGATGGGATGTTGAGGCATCTAACAGGGTATTGGCTTCGTCTTTACTGAGGATTGTGGGAAGACGTGTCCCTTGTCGAGGCGAACGAACGGTGGATGCTGGATTACGTGCCACACGTCCGTCTTCAACTAAAAAACGAAAAAAGCTTTTGAGGCATGCCAGTTTTCTGGCAAGTGAGGATTTTTTTAACCCTTGATCACTGAGGCTCTTGAGATAGGATCGAATATGGAGGGAGTTAATGGTACCAGGCTCAGAAAGTTCTTTGGCGGAAAGCCTGTCTCGAATGTGCCCCATGAATTGTTTAAGGTCGGACTGATAGCTTCGGCGCGTTTCAGGCGAAACTCCCCGTTCCAATTGAAGGTACATCACGAAAGCTCGGATTGCGTCATCCATGCTTTAAAATGGGTAGTGGCCCGTTCTTGGATGAGTTGTCGTTTTTTCTGTTTGTCTCGCACAGGTGTATCGAGTGGCGGGTATAGCCCAAAGTTTGAGTTAATTGGCTGAAAGTACTTTGGTTCACAGGTCGTAATGTAATGGAGCAGCGCTCCATGGGCGGTAGAAGGTGGTGGGTTGACCGGAGCACGGCCTGACAGGATGCGAGCGGCATTCATTCCGGCTATTCCCCCACTGGCCGCAGCCTCCACATAACCTTCTACCCCAACTAATTGTCCGGCAAAAAAGATGCGAGGGTGTTTTTTTACCTGCAAGGTGTTTTGTAAGAGGATTGGTGCATTGATGTATGTATTTCGATGGATGCTTCCATATCGTAAAAATTCAGCCTGCTCCAGGCCAGGGATCATTCTAAAGATTCGGCGTTGTTCCGGATAGGTGAGTTTGGTTTGAAACCCTACCAGATTGTAGCAGGAGCCATGCGCATTTTCTGGACGCAATTGTAACACAGCATAAGGCCGTTGGCCGGTTTTGGGATCAATTAATCCTACAGGTTTGAGTGGGCCAAACAATAAGGTTTGGCGACCACGGTCAGCCATGACCTCAATCGGGAGACACCCTTCAAAATACGGGACGTTCTCGAAAGACTTTGGTTGGACGCGTTCAGCCTCGATCAATTCGTTATAAAAGGCGGTATAGGTTTCTTCGTCCATAGGACAATTCACATAATCCGCCGTTCCTTTTTCATACCGTGATGCCAGAAACGTCTGCTCTGTGTTGAGTGAATCGGCATCCACAATGGGGGAGATGGCATCGAAGAAAAACAGGTTTTTCGATTGGGTAAACTGGATAATGGCCTCAGACAATTTTGGTGAGGTCAAGGGGCCGGTGGCAATTATGCACAGCGCATCCTCGGGAATTTCATGTATCTCTTCTCGAAGAATTTTGATATTCGGATGTTCGGCTAATGCCCGGGTCACTTTACAGGCAAATTGGTCTCTATCCACTGCTAATGCCGTCCCTGCCGGGATCCGCACCTCGTCGGCAATTTGGATGATCAAGGAGTGCAATTGTCGCATTTCCTCTTTCAACATTCCCGGAGCGCTGAGAGGATCATTCGATCCCAAAGAGTTTGAGCAGACAATCTCGGCTAGGTGATCCGTCTTATGTGCGGCTGTTTCTTCCTTAGGCCGCATTTCATACAGGGTTACCCTGGCTCCAGCGTTGGCTGCCTGCCAAGCCGCTTCCGATCCGGCCAAGCCGCCTCCGATAATAACAAGGTCTGTTCTCATTGTATTGTGAGAGTGATTGTGGCAAAAGGCGCTGAGAAAATATTAAGAGACGAATTCTAAGAATTGCCGGAAAAAGGTGTCAACCTTCACACGAGGAACATCGACCCGTCAAGGCTTGAATGACACGGTGATGAATTCCCGGAGTACTTCCGACCAACCCATGCAGATTGCGAAAATTATTGAGTCCATATTGGATGGGGTTCCCGTGGATGTCGGTAAAGCATCCGCCGGCTCCTCGCAAAATAGCTTCAGGGGCACAGGCATCCCATGCCTTAGTATATGGACTTGGTTCAATGTAGACGTCAGCTTTTCCTTGAGCAATTTGACCAATTTTCAGCCCCACGCTTCCCAACTGGTGTTCATTATGGATGTGCAACGATCGTTGAATGGTAGAAAGAATTGGGGATCGATGGGATCGAGAGGTGATGAGTGTGATGTTTGTGGGGCTTTCAGATTCGAGAGTTGAAAGTTTTTTGGAAACCCCGTTGTGTTCTATCCACGCGGTCTGGTCCGTCAGGCCGGCATAGAGGTGATCCCGGATAGGCCAGTAGACAACGCCAAGTTTGGTGCGAGCATCAATGGTCAATCCGATCATGATGGAAAACTCCCCGTTGCGTGCAATAAACTCTTTCGTTCCATCCAGGGGATCTATGTACCAGACTCGGCCCGTCGTCAAAGAGTTGGAGGGGAGGGGACTTTCCTCCGCCACGATGGAATCCTGTGGGAAATGGGTGTGTAATTCCTCTACGATAAGGGCATTGGCTTGTTGATCTGCCTTGGTGACCGGATCGTTAATGCCTTTGTACATAACCCCAAAATCATGTTGATAGATGTTCATGATAAGCTTCCCTGCCTTCCGAGCCAGGTGAGAGGCGATTTCAATTTCATGAGAAAAGTCTGACATTGCTTTCTCCGGTGAAAGAAGAAGATTCAGAAAACCGATAATAAGGTGTATGGGGTGGAGGAATAATTTTTCTCCCATCCACTGCTGGGAAAATTTATGCTGCCTATTGCCATTACTTCGTTGATATTCATCATGATTTTGATGGCGATGTATTTGCCAAAATTTCGGCGCGTTCTTGGAATGACCCTGATGGTCTTGTTTGGAGCTATCGGGTTCATTATTTGGCAGGATACTCAGGAGCGGGAGTTGGAATTTCAGCGGATTCCTGCCAGCCAGGTCAAACTTTCTCATATGGAGGTTCGACCCGGACTGAACTCCCGGTCGTTTGTGGTGACAGGGAGGCTTGAAAATTCAGCTCAAATCTTTACCATAATTTCCGTGAATATCCAGGCTACGATCGAGGATTGCCATATGACAGAATGTGAAATTGTTGGGCAAGAGGCCGCAGAGATCTCATTGGAAGTTCCTCCGAATCAGGCGAGGGATTTTTCTCTAACCATGCCTTTTCCCACGATTCCAAAAATAATTGGAGAAGCGAGATGGCGATATGCCATTTTGAAAGTCAGGGCTAGATAGCCCGGGTTCTCCCCTTTGCCTCACGCGGGTTTTCTTTCTCCTTTCTCCTGTATAACCTTTATGTTTTTGAGCAAATGAACAGGGTGACAGTCATGATGCCCAAACTCTGAGAAATCGGTTTTTCCGTCTGATATCAACAATATTCAAATTGACAATTTTTATAGCGCCTTCTTATACTAGCCTAGGTTATTTAGAAAAATTTAGATTTATAGGGCAAAAGACTCATAGGAATATTCTCAAAAAGTCCAATTTTTTGAACAGGTGGGTCTTTTTTGATCTTGAGATTTGCCTATGGTCTTCTTACAGTAAACAGGTGGAGCGGATAGTATTTGTCAAATTTTTTATTTAATGGAGAGCATGAGGGTACGATGACAACTTCTTATAGGGTTATGCCAGGCCCCGAACATTTTTTGCCACCATCTGCGGCCTCTATGGGGATTAGGCTTCCCGATCCAGGACAAGGACATATTCATGGTAGCATAGTTTCCGAAGAGGAAGCATTGGAAGAAGCAGCCAGGCAATTTCTTTCAGCAAAAGTGCCCACCATCTTTCCTGGACCATTGGTTCTTTGGGCATGGAATGACAAGGCCGCCAAGAAAGCTAAAGCAATCCGTCATCTGTATGAAACCATTAAAGAATGCGTGGATTCCTCTTGTCAGCATGCCATGCTGATTCCCATGCCGGACTATAGACCAAAATATCCCAAAATTAATCCTGAAATCGAAATAAATCCAAACCACCCCAATTTGACTATTTGGCATAATAAAATTGATGCCTGCATGTTTGTGGGTGTTCATTGCCATCAGGCCAATCTTTCTCTCAAGATCATTCGTGGCGGCACAAACTGCTATACAATTGCCATGTGTGCTCAAGCTGGTCATGAAGATGCTATGGTATCAGTTCGTGATGCGACAGCCGATAAAATAATTAAATTGGCAGATTGGGTGAAGAAATTGAAGGGATCGGTCGCCCCTCCAGCCAAAAATTCAGCGTAATTGTTCCTGGTTTTCATCATACATGAAAGAGATGAATGCCTTGTTCCAATAGACTTTCATATACAATTTTGCGTTTTAAGAAAATCGGAAGTCTTTCACCCTGAAGCAGACAAAGGAGGTCAAAATCATGGCCGCTCAAGCTTCTTTCATAGGACAAAAAAACAAAAAAGAGCAGGTGTATACCGATCCTTGGCACATGATGAATGAGGCGCCAAGAACACCGTCGTTCTTTACCGGGAGTGAAGTCATAAAAGAGGCAGTACGTCGAGCCTCCTGTGACATAATGGTCGCGTATCCCATCACACCTCAAAGTGAAGCTGCTGCATTGTGTGGGGAGCTCTTTGCTGAAGGCTATATTGGTGATTACTTCCGTGGGGAAAGTGAATTTGCCGTTATGTCTCAATGTGCAGGAGCCGCTTTTGGCGGCGCTAGAGTATTTACCACTACGGCCGGACCAGGAACCATGCGCGCTATGGAAAATTTCCCTATGTGGGCCGGGGCACGGTTACCTATTCAGATGATTGTGACCTGTCGGGGCATCAACTCTCCGCTCTCCATTCAACCGGACACCCTGGAAATTTCATACTTAATGCAAACCGGCATGCTGGTGTGGCATGCGGAAACCGCCCAAGATTTTTATGACTGGATCCTTAAGGGCTACATGGTATCGGAAGAACCTGATGTCCATTTGCCATTGGCCTTGTGCTGCGACGGCTTTTTTGTGACCCATACGAAAGATATGGTTGATCTGACTCCAGTCGACATGTGCCTGCCACCGTACGATCCTTATCGATCACCGGTTCCATGTATGGATATGGAGTGTCCTCCCGTTCGCATGATGCGAGATCCTTTTGTAATGAAAAGTAACTATATCAGTTATGCCACCCATGCGAGCTGGCAGCAGGAGGTATGGGCCGCTGTTGAGCGGTCGAGGAAGCACACTATTCGTTGGATGGATGGGCTAATTGACACCGAAAATACCGATGCGGATGTGATTGTGGTGGCCTCTGGAACCGCTGTTTCGCAAAGCCGTGAAGCTATTGCGATGTTAGAAGAGGAAGGTATTCATGTCGGGTTGGTGAAGGTCAAAACATTGCGGCCATGGCCTGGAGAAGAGATCAGGGAGGCCACAAAGCATGCGAAGCACATTATTGTTCCTGAATTTAATGTCATTGGATGGTTAGCCCGTGAAGTAAGTGCAACGATTTCGAATAATGAACGGATTCATGCTGGTCCCCATGTATGCGGTGGAATGACGATGCCGCCTGAAATCATCGCTGCAGAGATCAAAACTGTTTTAGGAGTTAAGGCGCCTTCGTTGGCTGGGCGTGGGGGGTGATGCTACAACGGAAAGCACTCTGGGAGAGTATGTCTCTCAATCGGATCACGATAATAAGGAGAAACTCATGAGTAAAGAACGAATAAAAATTGCTGAGGAGTTGTTTGACATCATGCCCGTTGAGTACCAGGATTTGGTCAAACGGGCGACGTATGGGAATGGGCAACGAGGATGGAAGGATATAGGTAACGCGAAGGAACTCATTGAAGAGCACTCTCTTTGTGCCGGATGTCCGGAGTCCATGGCATTTCGCTATATCCTCGCGTCTTTGCCGAATCCAGAGGATACTGTCATGGTGGGTTCAACGGGATGTACCAGCTTGGTATTTCCACATGTGGCGGTCCATAATATCCATTCACTATTTGGTAATCAGAATGCCATTGCGTCTGGGTTAAAACGGGCATTGACGGTTCGGTTCCCTGATCGTCACAAAGACGTCGTGGTGTTGGCAGGAGACGGGGCCACGGTGGATATTGGTTTAGACATGACCTTGCAGGCCTGGTTCCGTCAGGAAAAATTTACAACCATTTGTTTCGATAACGAGCTGTATGCCAATACAGGTGGTCAAGAAAGTGGGCTGATGCAAAAGGGTTTTGTTGCCAAGATGGCTCCGGTAGGGAAGACTTTTGAAAAGGTCCGGCTTCCAGAAATTGCCAGAGAGTCAGGCTGCCACTATGTTGTGAATTGCACAGTCAGCAAACCAAATCTCATTGAAAAAGTGATCAAAAATGCTGTTCATGTTGCCCGGGAAATTGGACCGACTTACCTGCAGTTGTATACACCTTGTATTCTGGAAATTGGGAAAAATAGTATGGAAGGTTTGCAGGAAATGCGTGATTCTGAAAAGCCTACGGAGCGATTTGCCTATAAGGAGTACGTCAGCGAACCGGCTAAGGAATTGTTGGCAGAATTAGCAGCTAAGGAAAAGGAACGGAAGGCTGAAGCTAAAAAGCAACTTGCAGGCCAATCGGCATAAGCGATGGACATTTAAGAGGAGCTATCCCATGATTTTACGTCGAATCAATATCCGAATGTCAGGACTGGGAGGGCAAGGCGCCGTGACTGCGGCACATGTCATGGCTATGGCTGCTTCCAAAGATGGAAAGTTTTCCATTTCCAATCCATTTTTTGGTGCCGAAAAGCGTATGGCTCCGGCTGAGAGTTATTGTCGAATAGGCCTCAAGAAAATTTACGACAGGGGCGAGCTGGTGTTTCCAGATGTGATCCAAGTATTTCATCCTCAGGTCATTACGATGGGAAAGAGTTATACGATGCCTTTTTATTCAGGGATTAAAGAGGGTGGGCTTGTGATCATCAATACTGACATGCCACTTTTATCCGATGAAGACGTGAAACGACTCAAAGACCTGAATGTATCAGTCTTTAATATCCCAGGGACAAATATTGCCTTAGAAATCGCCGGGACCGAATTGGCGACGAATATGACCATGATTGGTTCCGTGGCTGGGATTACAAAGTGTGTCTCCATGAATGGATTGGACTTGGCTTTACAAGAACGATTCGGGAAGAAATTCGTAGCCTCTGGTGGTACGGCAACCCTGGACGAAGCCATTAAGAAGAAATTTGCCAAAAAAGAGATGTTGCTTAAAAAGAATCTCGATACCGTAGCCAGATCTTATGAAATTGCAGCCGAATGGGCTGAGAAAAATCATGTAGAATTGATGGTCGGAGATGCCACGGCCGCATAAATACCGAGAACCTCAGCGAAAGAAAGAGATAGATAGATGTATAATGTTGCCCAAGTGACAGATGAGAAATGCGTGGCGAAAAAAGGCTGTCGGCTCTGCATTATGTATTGTCCGGAGGCCAATTGTTTGGACCTCAATTCAGACAAAATGATAGCCGAAGTGCATATCGACCGGTGCAAGGGTTGTGAGCTCTGTAAAGTCGTATGTGACGCCGCTAAACACGAAGCGATTGAAATGGTCGCCGTGAATTCAGATGGAACCTTAATGGATAAGGCTGGAGAAGCTGCAGAGTTGGGTCAAGCCTATCAGGGATAATTCTAAAAGACGAAAAGCCCTACGATCTCCGTCTTGTGATTGGTCGTAGGGCTTTTTTATTTGTTAGACGAACCGTCATCCCTTAATGGATGCACAGGATGTAGGGGTAAGATTAAATGAGTACCGATTTAAATCAACATGTGCAGACGTTGACGGAACAGATGGAAAATTTTCACCATGCGTTAGAAACCAAAGCACGAGAGATTGAAATCAGTGGGGGAGATCAGGAAATCGTCGGTAAACTTATCAAAGGTGCCGATGCAATGAAAGACAGCGCTAATATTTATCTATCCTGGG
>JAUIKP010000444.1 GCA_030430725.1 Nitrospiria bacterium | reverse complement strand
TATTCCGTTTAGCTTAGGAATCAAGGGGGCTTATTAATGGAACAGCCCGACATGTTGAAGGTGTTCCGCCCAGGTCTTTGGCCTATAAGCAAAGGTTCCTAAGTGTGCCCCATACCTTATTGAGGTTAAAAGACAGAACTCGCAACGATTACCGGGGGAAGCCTCCGTGAGAAGTGGGGGAGCCTAACCGTGAAAGTAACCGTTTTTTCTCCGACCACGTACATCCTATGCAATGAAATGCCAGATTGCTCGTTGTGTAATTTTCAAAGAAATCGGTCGTATATAAGGTACGGCGGGAATTAGGCGAACGGTCACAAAACGTGATGAAGAGTTTCAGGTCGCGTGCGCGGTCTCGCTACTGTTGCACAATCGAATTTCATTCCTTCCCCAATTGCAAAATCTGTTCGTCAGGAACTCCCTCTTTCAGACGGGTTTAATCAGGTATTGTAAGGCGTGGTCCCCAGAATGCGGCAGGGTAGAAAAAATTTCACTTGAGGTTCCTGATGCCACTGGTTTCGAAAATTTGACGATGTGATGTGATGACGAGAATGCTGTGCTTTCGTTCTTGCCTTTTGTGACAGCACAAGCCTGGCTTCTATGGTCCGGCCAAGTTGGACATCATCGGCCAACAGTGCCCTTTAAAAAAGGGGATCGAAACGCAAACAGCGTAATGTGGATCTGGCTGGGGTTTAGATCCACCTCTTCATCCACCAGCGCCTTGGCGAGCTTTTTGATGCTGTCAGATGGGAACCGGTTTGTTAACTCATGCGCGAAGTATTTGGCCTGGTAGTCAGTGATCCTTTGTTGGCCAAGAATACAAGTGCCTCTGTATGTAAATAGGGGAGTAGTCTATAGATTTTTGAACTTGGTTTCAGATTCAAATGTGGGAAAAAGCCAATGGCGATAGGTTCTCATGTTCTCTGATTGTCATGTGTTTGAAGAATGTAAGCAACTTATTGAGAAAAGTACACAAATTTTGTTCAGGAAATTTTTCAGTGAGATGGATGGTGTGTTGTGAGATATGGTGTACTGAGGTTATAGAGAAAAGTACTTTTTTCTAATGATGGATGGCGGCAAGATAGAAAGAATGAGAGATTCCCCGATTTTGGTTTACGCCATGACGGGTTTGAGGAAGCGGAGTTTGATCGTAACGGATTGACCGTGTATGCATGAGAAATATTTTGCCGGCATCTTTTTCCGTCACCGCATGTTCACCTGGAATTTCACCTGTTTTTCCTGGTTGAGGCATCCAACTTCCGGAGGTTTGTCAGTTATAATGAAGAAGATAACAAAGGGCTCATGTCTCAGGAATTTAAGGTTTGAGAGAGGAGGGGCGTGGAACTTCCTTCCCACCGCTTGCTTTATTAAAGATCTTGTTTGAGACCGGTCGGTACCATATATTCCCTAAAACCTTACAATCGGAAAGGAGATATGCTCTGAAAATACTCCAGTGTGTCATTTTTCTCTATGTCGTTTCGCTAAGCACAGTTACGTTAGGAGCTGAATTTGTGAATGAACCGATCCGGATGGAACATTTCCCTCCCTATTATTATCCGCATGAAGCTGTCGTCTGGGCCGGTGTTCCCATTCACTGGATTAATGCCACCGCGTCTCCTCATACCGTCCAACATGATGATTGTGGAACAGAGAAGCCGTGTCTGTTCGATTCCGGGAAGGTCGCACCCGGGAAGACGTACACCTTTCCAGGGCTACCCCCTGGCCGCTATTCATACCACTGCCAAATCCATCCGATTATGGGCGGAACGTTAATCGTCGAGGATCCGAAAGGCAGGGTGGCTCATCCGCAATAGGGCTGGCCTCTCTTTCCATTTGTTGGCCGTGACACTTTTATTGTCAAAAATTGACGAGACAATCTAACCGAGGAGCTCGCATGCCCGATGAAACCTGGGTCGATGTTGGTGGTGCGGACGAGTTGAAACATCAGCCGGTGCAGCAAGTGCTGATCGGACGCACACCGGTGGCGTTAACTTACTGCAATGAGCAGTTCGGGGCGATCAATGGCGCGTGCAATCATGTGGGCGGGCCGTTGGGTGAAGGGACATTGGAGGGAGAATACGTGGTCTGCCCCTGGCATTATTGGAAGTTTCATTATCGGACCGGCAAAGGGGAGCCCGGATATGAAGAAGATGCGGTGCCGGCTTATGATGTGAAAGTCGAGAACGGGCGAGTTTTGATTCGATCCACGGCAATTTCAAAACGAAGGCGTCAACCACATGAACCTCATCCGCTTGCTCGCACTCCCCGCAGGGAGGACGGTCCGATTCGAGTTCTTGGACTTTCCACGACCGTTATGACGCCTGCTCACCCTCGCTACAGTACTTCAGAAGATTTGCTTGAAGTCGGGCTGAAGCATGCCTCGGACAATCTAGCATGTGAGACGCGGTTGCTGCGTCTTCGGGATCTGTCCTTTCGCCCCTGCGAGGGTTTTTATTCCAAATCATCACGGGCTTGTACCTGGCCTTGTTCAATTACGCAGATGGATCCCCAAGATGAGATGGACCAGGTTTACGAAGGCCTGGTGCATTGGGCTGATGTCCTGGTACTGGCCACTCCCATTCGATGGGGGGCAGCAAGCAGTCTCTATTTCAAGATGGTCGAGCGGATGAACTGCATACAGAATCAAGAAACGATTTCAGATACACATCTGCTTCACAATAAAGTGGGCGGGTTTATCATTACCGGTGGGCAGGATAATATTCAGGCTGTGGCTGGACAACTACTCGGGTTTTTCGCCGAAATCGGTGTGCAGTTCCCGCAGTTTCCCTATATTGCCCATTCCCGGGGATGGAGTGCGGAGGACATGCAAAATAATATGCGGTATGTGCAGAAGTCCCAATCACTCCGGGAAGGCGCGGTCGCCCTGGTAGAGCGCTGTGTTCAAATGGCCAGCTTGCTGGTACACGGAGATTTGGGGGAATGCCGGACGGCGAGAGGCGGGCGAAAAGCTCACGAGCTGGATACTAGGGCTCAGCTGCATGGCTTGACAGGCGCTGAAAAAAATCCAGCGGTCAAGCCGGCATAAATTTCGGGTAGGATGACCTCCCTTCTCTGCAATGTTGTAGCCTGGTCCAATCTTTTTTTATTGGACAACGGACAACCCATCGCCTGTTGTTTGTCGTAACGGATCTCGGCTTCTGTGAGATTTCAATTAAGATGTTGACGCATGTAGCGTTAGGGCAGGGACGTTGCATGCCTACAACATTTGCACACGAACCCCATGAGTCTTTTTTTCCGGCAGAGTCCGCCTTTGCCAGGATCCTGCTCTCGACCTTTCATTTGGAGGAGATTTTGGATGAAACACGAGTCTGGTTCCGCTTACCGTTATCCACATCTGTATGATGGCCAAAAGGCATAACGGTTGCATTGTACACTCTGCTTTCATTCTGAACTTTTT